>JACZIY010000524.1 GCA_014860845.1 Anaerolineaceae bacterium | reverse complement strand
CAAGAGGACGAAGTGAAATGCGACCAAAATCATCGAGATTCCAACCATTTGAAAGGTACATTTCAATGATTTCTGAAATAGAGAATTCTTGGTGAGTTTCATAGTAAACATCAAATGTTGCTATATGTGACATTCACAATCCTCCTATTGCTCATTCTGCTCCACTCTCAATGACGTAATCAATTTCTTACTTTACTAACCAATCTATCACACTTGACTTTAGAGTTCGATTATCAATAGAACCTTAACAAAAAGTAGAATTGTTGGAAAAGGCATCACCGATCAAGGAAAATGCGAATCCAACAATTCCGAAAAGCAGTATACCAAAGTATTCTAAAACGCGCCGATGCAATATTGGATTTAATCGATGCGTTGACGGTCGCCGGTCACGTCGATTCTCCAGTTGCACTGAGTGAAGAAACTCCCTTTCGGCGGAAATTCAGCTCTATTTTCGACACGCTGCAACAGGGTGAGTTCGACTTTGACCAATTACTCCAGATACTCTATGAGTACCAGCCAGGCAACAGCGAACAGATCGCAGATTACGAGGTGTATGCCTTGGACTGCACCCCCAATGAACGTCCAGAAGCTGTGACCCTGGAAGATCGCGGTTCACTGAAAACACAGAAGAATGAGGCCGTTCGCTACGGCCACAAGTATTCCTGGTTAGTACGCCTGATTTCTTGGGGTACGTCCTGGACAGCGCCGGTGGATATTCAACGAGTGGACACGAGCCTCACAGACAGTCAAGTAGCCAGTGCGCAGGTCAAAGAACTGGACCTTCGTCATCCCAAGCCAAAAGTGGTGGTAGGGGACAGTCTGTATGGCAATCACCTGTTCCTGGCGATCTTTCTGGAGGTCAAAAAGGTGTTTGCTCTGGTCAGATTGCGCAGCAATCTGGTATTCTATGAGCAGCCTGCGCCCCGATTGAAAGGTGCGAAGGGTGCTCCAGCTAAGCATGGGTCTAAGTTCAAGCTATCTGAGCCATCCAGGCCGCCCGATCGAAGTGAAATCTTCTTGTTAGGCGAGCAGACCGTTACACTTCAAGCCTGGCAAGGGTTGCACTTCAAGAAGCTTTCTGCGTTGGTCGGCATGGTACTGCGAGTGGAGTTCTTGCGTCCGGATGAAACACCTCGTTACAAACGCCCCATGTGGCTATTCTGGAGTGGGTCGGAAAGCGTTTCTTTGAAGGATCTGTGCCTGATGTATCTGTGGCGATTTGCGATCGAGCATATGTTTCGCTTTTTGAAACAGCACCTGGGCTTGAATGCCAATCAGTCGACCAATCTGGTCAGCACCGACCAATGGATGTGGCTGTGCGCCTTAGCCTACTGGCAGTTGTTGCTCATGCGAGACGATATGCCTGATGCTCAACCGGCCTGGTATCCGGAAAAATCGGCTCAAGGGAAGAAGAAAATGACCCCCGGACAGGTGCAGCGCGGTGCATTACGCTTTTTAGTGCAGTTGGGTACACCGGCTCACGCCACCAGAACCGCTGGAAAAGGAAAGGGTCGGGCAAAAGGCTACCATCCCACTCCCAGACAGCGGTTTCCAATTGTGAAAAAGGCCAAAACTGCATCGAATCGGGCTGCGAAAGGCACTTGAACGCTGGTTTTGGTTTTACTGCTTCGATTATTAAGGTTCGAGCGCTTCTTGCGCTATTTTTACATTTCTAAAGTCAAGAATGTACTCACTGCAAAATAAAGAAAATATTAAAGTCAGTTTCAATAATTTTCGATCACTAAATGGTAAAAACGATGCTCGAAGATAAAGTAAGAGATGCATTTATTCATCAATTTGGCACTCCTCCAGAATTCGTTGTTAGAGCCCCAGGTAGAGTGAACATAATCGGCGAGCACACAGATTATAACGATGGGTTTGTCTTTCCAATGGCAATCGACCGTGCTGTTTGGATCGCGTTGCGGTCATCAACTTCAAGCACTGTCTCGGTACATTCATTGGACTTTGCAAAATCAATTCACTTTGATTTGCGTCAACTCGAACACAAGGACGAGACATGGGGAGAATACATCAAAGGAGTTGCCTGGTCCTTAATACAAACCGGTTATAAGCTGCAAGGTTGGGAAGGTGTTGTCAGTGGGGATGTTCCTCTTGGAGCTGGGTTATCCTCATCCGCCGCCCTGGAATTAGCAACGGCACGCGCGTTCTCAGCAGTATCCAATTTTATATGGGATCCTTCCATGATGGCACGAATTTGCCAGACCGCTGAAAATAAATGGGTTGGCGTAAATTGTGGGATTATGGATCAGTTGATCTCAGCAGTTGGAATCAAAGATCATGCAGTATTGATCGATTGTAGATCGTTTAAATTCCAATCATTCCCACTACCCCCCAACACAACAATTGTTGTGTTGGACACCTCTACAAGAAGAGGATTGGTAGATTCTGCCTATAATGAACGCAGACAACAATGCGAGGCTGCCGCAGATTTTTTCGGAGTTAGTGCTCTTAGAGATGTATCTTTCCAAACCTTCGAACAAAAAGCCAATGATCTGGATGAAATAGTTCGAAAACGCGCAAGGCACATTATCACGGAAAACACCAGAACAATTAACGCCTCCGAAGCAATGAAAACAGGAAATCCCCAAGTTCTGGGAAAATTGATGAACCAAAGCCACGAAAGTTTAAAAAACGACTTTGAGGTATCCAGCAATGCTCTGGACGAAATTGTCAACAGCGCAAGAAAGCAGCCTGGATGTTATGGTGCCCGAATGACAGGAGCCGGATTTGGCGGTTGCGCTATTGCCCTAGTAGCTTCTCAAGCGGTTGAAGAATTCACACAAGGTGTATGTTTTGGCTACGCGCAAGCAACTGGGCTTACACCTATCGTATATATATGCCAAGCATCTAATGGCGCCAGCCTTGAGGAAGGTATAAATTAATCGGCATAAAGAACCTCTTCAATATATTTCTCGCTTTAAAAATCTCTTCGACACGAAGAGATTTTTAACTGAGTGATACAATTTATAAAACACCGAATAAATGATGACAAGTTTATGATCCCAAAAACCAAACCGCCAACTTTTTTCTTGGACACCATCCCCATAAGAG
>JACZIY010000523.1 GCA_014860845.1 Anaerolineaceae bacterium | reverse complement strand
GTCTTAACCTGTGGATAATGTTATTAGGTTATTGATCGTATCCTTTTCAACTAGTAGATTTCGCCCTATTAGTTGGGGATATGAAGCACAGCCTTCACCACCTCACCATCTAGCTCTTCCCCCAGCGCTCATCCCAATCCGCATAGAAGAAACACCAAAACACATCGGATCGGACTCAGCACTTCGCATCCACTTCGTTTCGCTCAGGGCTTCGCCTTCCTTAGCTGTTTTAATGTTTTGTATTAATCAGAATCCCTAGCGCAACCCAACCATAAATAATTTGTACCCGGATCGCTCATGTACTCGAACCACGCCGGCAGCTCGCGTCCGCCGCAGGTGTCGAGCCTTTTTCTCCGAATGTCGAGCGGTATCTTCGCTAAGGCAAGGCGATGAGTTTCCGAAGGACCCCCTGGCGCGTGCCATCCTGACCCCCTTTCAAAAGCGCGCTCCGGCTGACCACTCCGCTGCCTCCACGGTAAAAAAGGAGAATTTTTATATTGAGAGGATTACTTGCTCAATAAATTAGCTTTACTAAAATTGTTCTCGTATAATTTATAAGGATTTGTTGCTGTATTATCTTTCAGATATCCAAGTGTATTTATCGTATAAAATGCTTCTTTTAGTTGACGATACTGCATAATTGCAGCGTATCATTATTACGTATATTTAATAGTTGGGCAGCTCTGTTAAAAAAAGGAAGGTAAATATGAATAAGAAGGGCAAGTACTCTTCAACTACAGTGATAGCCTCTGTGCTAGTGATGTTACTTGTCTTGGGGGGGCTGTTTCTCTTCCCGTTTCCTGCCAGCGCTGACACCGACGTTCTTATCGTTAAGCCAGCAGCCAGCGGTAGCGGTGACTGCTCCTCGTGGGTCAACGCCTGCACCTTGCAAACCGCACTTGCGTTTGCAACCAGCGGCGATGAAATCTGGGTCAAGTCGGGCGTGCATTATCCCGGCACCACTCTCACCGATACCTTCACCTTGCAGAGCGGCGTAGCAGTCTATGGTGGCTTCGACGGAACGGAGAGTACCCGTGACCAGCGTGACTGGTTAGTCAACGTCACCGTTCTGAGCGGCGATATTGACCAGAACGATGTCACCGACCTCAACGGTGTAGTCACAGATACTGTTAACATCCAGGGCGAGAATGCAAATCACGTCCTCATAGGCAGTGGAATAGATCATACCGCTGTACTGGATGGTTTAGTCATTACCGCTGGACAGGCGGATGAAAATTTTTTCCCGGGTGGTAACGGTGGGGGGATGTACAATTACGAAAGCAATCCAACGCTGACCAATATCATCTTCAGTGGCAACTTGGCTCGAGCTGGCGGCGGGATGTACAATGGCGATAACAGCAACCCCACACTGATGCACGTCAGCTTCATTAATAATGCTGCCACCGTTGGTCGAGGAGGTGGGATGGGTAATTACCATGACAGCAATCCCAGCCTGACTGATGTCACCTTCAGTAACAACTCCGCTTGGGAAGCCGGTGGGATGTACAATTACGAAAGCAGTCCAACGCTGACCGAAGTCAACTTCATCGCCAACACCGCCTCCACTTATGGCGGCGGAATGTACAACTGGATCAACTGTGATCCCACGCTTTCCAATGTCATCTTTAACAACAATGCTGCTTCCCATGGCGGCGGAATATACAACTCGGACAACAGCAACCTCACGTTGACAAACGTTAACTTCAGCGGCAACTCAGCCACACAATATGGCGGTGGGATATACAACTATTACAGCAGCAGCTCCTCGCTGTCCGATGTCACCTTCAGCGCTAACTCCGCTCCCTATGGCGGCGGGATGTACAATTATGGCAGCAGCCCCACGCTGGCCGGCGTGACCTTCAGCGACAACACTGCCACCTTATATGGGGGTGGATTATCCAATTGGTACAGCAGTAACCCCACGCTGACCGACGTGACCTTCAGCGAAAATTCCGCTCTCCAAGGCAGTGGGATGTACAACAGAAACAGTAGCCCAACACTGACCAACGTTATCTTCAGCGGAAATACCGCAAATGACGGCGGCGGAATATACAACTCGGAAAGCAGCAGCCCCACACTGACCAGCGTCACCTTAAGCGGCAACTCGGCTGCTGTAGTCGGTGGTGGGATACGCAACACGGACGACAGCAACCCTACGCTGATCAACATAATCCTCTGGGGAAACACCGCCCCTGACAGCCCGGGCATTGATAATTTAAGTAGCACACCTCAAATCTCCTACAGCGACATTCAAGGTTGCGGCAGCTCAGGCAGTTGGAACAGCACCTGCGGTACGGACGGAGGTGGCAACATCGAGACTGACCCACTTTTTGTGGATGCTGCCAATGGTAACCTGCGCCTGCAAGACAATTCCCCGGCGATTAACGTCGGTAACGACGCAGCCCTACCCTCTGACATTCTCACCGACCTGGACGGTAATCCGCGCTTTGTGCGCGTGTTAGTGGATCTGGGTGCTTACGAGAACCAGACCTTCCTCTGCCCGGAGGGCGGCGTTTTACATGTAGATCAAAGCGCCTCTGGCCTCCAAACAGGCGACTCCTGGGCTGATGCCTTGACGACCTTGCAGGATGCACTGCAAGTCACAGAAACCTGCGAGCTATGGGTGACCGAAGGGGTGTACTACCCTGACCAGGGTGGCAGCCAGGCTGATAATGACCGCACCACTACGTTCCCTATGAAAAGTGGTGTGGCAATCTACGGCGGCTTTGCCGGAACCGAGACCAGCCGCGAGCAACGCGACTGGACAACCAATGTCACCATCCTGAGTGGTGACTTGAACGAGGATGACAATGGCAATGTGAACTTTGATGAGCCAACACGAGCCGACAATTCATACCACGTGGTCACCGGCGCAAGCAGCGCAACCCTGGATGGCTTCACGATCACAGCTGGTAATGCCAATGGCGGTGGTTCTCACGGGGGATTCGGCGGTGGGATGTACAACAACAATGGTAGCCCGTTATTGATGAACATCACCTTCCGTGACAACTCTGCCAGCCTTGGCGGGGGGATGGTCAACGTACCTGGTAGTCCAATCCTGGTGAACGTCACCTTCGATGGGAACTGGGCAAACAGTGCCGGTGGAATGGCCAACGGTAGTGACAGCAGCCCGACGTTGGTGAACGTCACTTTCAGCGGCAACATGGCTGTGCATGGTGGCGGGATGTACAATGATCCAGGCAGTAATCCGATATTGACGAACGTTACTTTCAGTGGCAACTCGGCCCTCTTGGGCGGCGGTATATACAACTATTTTACCGGCGATAGTCAGACGATCCGCAACACAATTTTTTGGGGCAATACGGCTCCAAACGGCGGAGCGCAGATTTACAACGATAATGAATGTACTCCCAGCGTTAGCGACAGTGTTTTACAAGGTGGTTGTCCTGATGGAAGCATTTGCACTAACATCATCACAACCGACCCGCTTTTTGTGGACGCCGCCAATGGCAACCTGCGCTTGCAAGATAATTCCCCGGCGATTAACGTCGGCAACAACGCAGCCCTACCCCCTGACATTCTCACCGACCTGGACGGCAACCCGCGCTTTGTGCGCGTATTTGTGGATCTAGGCGCTTATGAGAACCAGACCTTCCTCTGCCCGGTGGGTGGCGTTTTGTATGTAGATCAAGGCGCTTCTGGCCTGCAAACAGGCAACTCCTGGGCTGATGCCTTGACGACCTTGCAGGATGCACT
>JACZIY010000059.1 GCA_014860845.1 Anaerolineaceae bacterium | reverse complement strand
TCCCAATTCATTGAAAATTGGGGAACTCATGGCGGTGCTGGCATCTATATGTTCGATTACAGCACTGCGGATATTTTCAATACTTTGTTTGAAGGCAATACCCAGGTACCGGGCATGTCCAATCCTAGCTTATCCGGAGGTGCAATCATGATGTATTTCGATTGCCAGGCTACGATTGATCGTACCGACTTTTTGAATAATTCTGCTCCATATACAGGAGCGATTTATTTGTTGCAATATAATTATCTTGAAATTACAAATTCAAGATTACAAGGGAATGATGCCTTTAGAGATCCTGGGGGTAATGGGGGTGCAATTTATGCTTTCAACAGCGATGTGGATATGGTGAATGTGTTAATCTCCGGTAACCATGCTGCGTATGGCGGTGGTGCAATTAAAACCTATACGGGTAGTGATATCGATCGAACAAGGATCAACTTGATCAACTCAACTATTGCAGGAAATCGATCTGATCTGATATCAAATTCAAGCGGAATTGATATTGATTTCGGAGATTTAATAATCAAAAACTCGATTGTTATGGATCCATATGATTATTCTTTTGGAATTGGCACACTGATCAAAGAGAATAGTTTAGTTTTCGGAGATATTATGTTCCGTAATCCTGTTGATCGTTCCTTTGCCCCCACCTCCGATGGAGATTACCGGCTTTTGCCTGGATCACCAGCCATCAATATGGGCAATAATGCTCATCTCCCCATCGGTTTTGATGTAGACCTGGCTGGAGGTCTCAGAATCCAGGAAGATGTGGTCGATATCGGTGCCTACGAGTACCAACCTGTAATCTATGTTGATCAAAATGCGAGTGGCTTTAATAACGGTGGTAGCTGGCCACATGCCTACACCAATTTACAGGATGCACTGCAAGACGCAATTGCCCCGCAACAAATCTGGGTGGCCAGTGGTTTATACAAGCCGACTGATACCTCAGATCGCTTAACATCCTTTGAGATGAAACCCGGTGTGCATCTGTTTGGAGGTTTTGCCGGAACCGAAAGCGATATCTTCCAACGCCTTTCATCCAATCAACCTTCTGTTCTGAGTGGTGATCTTAATGGTAATGATGTGGTTAATTCGTTTGGTGTCCGATATTATGGTGCAGCGATTGACGAAACGAATTCAAGGGATAACAGTTTCCATGTAGTTGTGTGTGATAACCTGACGGAACGAACCATTCTGGACGGTTTCACCATCACCGCCGGGCATGCCAATGACAATACATCCACGAATCAATCCGGTGGTGGAATTCTGGTGAATAACTGTGGACAAAATTTATGGATCAGCAATCTCGATTTTGTTGGCAATTCAGCTTATCGTGGTGGTGCGGTAAATAATACTGCTTCCAGCCCGATGATGATGCAATTGGATATCCGAAGCAACAGTGCCTATGAAGGTGGAGGTGGTGTTTATAATGCGACTGATTCGAATCCCACCATTCGAGAATCCAGCATGCGTGGCAATACTGCCGTTTATGGTGGCGCAATATACAATTTCGAGAATAAAAACACAATAGTCAATTCACATTTCTCCGGAAATTTAGCCACGCAAGCAGGTGGTGCGATTTATAACTACTTTAGCTCACCTGAATTTACAAACGTAACGTTGGCGAGTAATTATTCATCCATGCCATCTAGTGGTGGTGGTATTTACAATTTGGGAAGTGATTCCAAGGTGAAATTTGTTAATTCAATTCTATATGGGAACTTCCCAACCCAATATTCAAATGATGGTGGTGTGATGGGGGTAACCTATTCAGACATTCAGGGAGGTTTTTCAGGAACAGGAAACATCACTGACAATCCGTTATTCGTTAGTCCGGTGGCTGCGCAAGATAAACCTACTATTGGAGGAGATTACAGGTTAACATCATCTTCACCTTGTATAGATACTGGTCTGAACGATGCAGTCTTATCCCCTGTTATTTATCTCAAAGATCTGGATGGCTACCAACGCATCTTCGATGGGGATGAGAATGGCACTGCCACTGTGGATATGGGAGCTTATGAATACCAGCAAAATACGCTTACGGTAGAGATTGTAGGGTATGGCAATGTGACCAAGAATCCGGATAAAACTTCTTATTCTTCCGGCGAGTCAGTCACACTCACTGCCACTGCAGATCCAGGGTGGACATTCAGTGGTTGGAGTGGGGATGTGACCAGTGTGAACAATCCTTTGCAAATAACGATCACTGGAAATACCAGCCTGACAGCGACCTTCACCAAAAATGAATATGTGCTTACTCTTAACGTTGATCCCGAAGGCAAAGGTACGATCAACAACAATGCCATTGCCCCTTATGAATATGGACAACTGGTGGAACTGTCTGCTGTACCTGAACCCGGATGGAAGTTCTCTCGTTGGAGTGGAGATGTTACCAGCACGGAGAATCCACTGACTGTGACGGTTACTGACAATCTGAGTATGACAGCAGAATTCGAACCGGATGGATACTCATTAACGGTAACGATTGAACCAGATGGTTATGGAATTGTCGATCAAAACCCACTAAAAGATTTTTATTCCCTCGGAGAGCAGATAACCCTGACCGCCATACCACTGGATGAATGGTCTTTCCTGGGCTGGGGTGGTGACATCGAGTCTTCTGAAACCAGCATCGTGGTGACCATCACAGGAAATATGACGATTCTTGCAGGATTTGGCACGCCATTTTCCCTACCATCGGGGTTTGAGGTATTCCTGCCATTGCTGACGAAATGATGTCTCGACCACGTAAATGAAGAATTTATTGTAGAACCTGTGATTTGATTGTTTAGACAGCAAGAATATAATAGTGGATATGAGAAAAAAGATATTTATTCTCGTATTCACTTTATTTTTGCTATCATTTGGGATAGTTTATCTTCCCGCGCAAGCACAGCAACCTATTCATGAAACTACGATCTATCTACCCCTGGTCTCAAAAGGGATCCCCTTACCACCAGCAGATGCTGCCAGTCAACGAATCCAATTGCCAGACGGTTTTCAGATCCGGATTTTTGCCGACAACCTGGGTGGAAAGCCGCGCTTCATGACCATTGGTCCGGACAGGCATCTTTACATCAGCCTGATGAATGCTGGACAGGTGGTGCGCCTACCCGATCGCAACTATGATGGAATTTCAGATGGCGTAGAGGTCATTGCCAGTGGCATCGATCGCCCCCATGGAATTGAATTTTATGATGGCTATCTCTACATTGCATCCGGAGATCGGGTGCAACGCATGCAGGGTCCCAACCCTCAAGGGATTTTTTCTGCTTTGCAATTGGTGACCGACAATATTCCCCCACCGATCGGGCACAGCTCGAGGACTATCCACTTTGGCCCGGATGGGAAGATGTACGTCAGTGCTGGCTCCACCTGCAATATCTGTGTGGAAACAGATCCACGCGCAGCGGCGATTCTACGCTTCAATCCGGATGGATCAATCCCGGCTGATAATCCCTTCGCCAATGATCCCGATATTCGCAAGCGTCCCGTTTATGCATGGGGGTTGCGTAACAGCGTCGATTTTTTATGGTCACCTAATGGAAATCTATGGGCCAACCACAACGGTAGTGATGGATTGGGGGATGACCTGCCACCCGAGGAAATAATCATCCCAATACAGGGAAATCGCTCACATGGCTGGCCGTATTGTTATACGCCTGGGCTTGGTGTGGTGAATGCCAATGAGATTCGTGATGATCGTCTAGCGCTATCTTCTGGCTTCACCTGTGATGATGCCATCCCGGCCATCTTTACCGCTCCAGCTCACTCCGCCCCTCTCGTGATGGAAATCGCCTCCGGTAATAATTTTCCAGCTTCGTTCAGTGATGATCTCTATGTCGCCTACCATGGCTCATGGAACACCAATGTGGTAGCAAATTACCGCGATTGTAAAGTAGAACGTGTTTTGCTGGAAAATGGTGT
>JACZIY010000522.1 GCA_014860845.1 Anaerolineaceae bacterium | reverse complement strand
GATCAGAACCATTGATCCAACCCGTGATTGCCGCCTTTCAGTCAAAATACCCACAAATCGAAGTGTTATTAAAGTCTGGCAGCAATAGCCAGATGGCAAACACATTATTGGAAGAAAAAGCCAACCCACAGGCGGATGTATTCATCACCACTGAAGTTTTTACAGCCCATGCCCTCAGCCAGGAAGGAATTTTCCAACCTTATGAGCCTGCTGGATATCAGAATTTACCGGATGCTTATAAAGCGGCTGATGCTTCCTGGGTTGGTTTAACACAGCGCATGCGAGTTATCATGTATAACAAAGATCTGGTCAGCCAGGATGAACTACCCGATTCCATGTTTGATCTGACCGATCCGAAGTGGAAGGGGCAAATTGCTGCAGCGGGTTCAACCAATGCTTCCATGCAGGCACAGATTGCCAGTATGATCCAGTTGGTGGGGCAGGAACAAACTGAATCCTGGTTGAATGGTTTAATGGAAAATGAAGTGACTTTCTTTGGGGGTCACAGTGATGTCCGTAAAGCAGTCGGCACCGGTGAATTTAAATTAGGTCTGGTAAATCACTATTACTATTATTTGCAGCTGGCTGAAGGTAGCAATGTCGGGATCATTTATCCTGATCAAGCGCCTGGCGAGATGGGAATCATTTCCAATAACACAACAGCTGCAATCATAAACGGATCCAGAAATCTTAGCGCTGCCAGAGCCTTTCTAGATTTTCTGGTTTCCTCGGAAGGCCAGAAGATTTTTGCAGAAGGAAATTACGAATATCCACTTCTGTCCGGCGTCGCTCTGCACCCGGATTTGGAACCGACAGATGGGCTGAACATGGCGAATATTGATTTGACACAGGTCGTCAACCACTTTGACACGACTTTTGACTTGATCGACCTGGCGAGCCTCCCTTAAATGTTCAGGATAGAAGCATTGCGGTCAAATCGCTGGAAACAGAACAAACCCATCCCCAAAATAGCCTTTCTGGCGGGATGGATAGCTTTGTTGGCAGTCATTCCGGTCATATACATTCTGATACGTGCTCTGACAGGCGACCCTGAACTCTGGCAAAGGATCATCCAGACACGCCTGATTAAATTATTCAGTAACACGTTATTGTTGGTACTTGCAGTAACCACCGGAACGACTCTTCTGGGTGTCAGTATGGCATGGTTAACCGAACGAACAGATGTGCCTGGACGAAAAATCTTTCGTTGGCTTCTGGCTTTACCGCTTGCCATTCCTCCTTATATAGGCGCTATTGTCCATCTGGCACTCTTACGCCCACGCGGGGGATTAATATCACAATGGTTGGAAGGAATCAATATACCATCTATACCTTTACCCAATCCAACCGGGTTTTGGGGTGCAGCTTTTGTGCTGATTATTTTTTCATTCCCTTACGTATTTCTCTTAAGTGGAACAGCGTTTCGCTCACTGAATGCCTCCTATGATGAAGCTGCCAGGATGTTGGGACGCACACCCTGGCAAACCTTCTGGCAGGTGACCATCCCAGCCATCCGTCCGGGCATCACCGCTGGTGCATTACTGGTCTCACTCGATATTCTGGCAGAATATGGTACGGTGGCCATGTTACGCTTTGAGACCTTTTCGTCGGCGATCTTTGTACAGTTAGCTGGCCGATACGATCGTTCAGCTGCATCCATTCTGAGTGGCGTTTTAATTCTGCTGGCTTTAATAATTCTATACGGAGAATTTCGCACCCAGGGTCGGGCACAATTCACACAAATTGGATCTCATTGGCGCCCTGCCACCCTCGTACAGCTTGGGAAACGACGTATCTGGGGATTTCTGGCATTATTTTTTACGGTTTTGGTGAGTTTTACCATCCCTGTGGGTTTACTGATGTTCTGGAGTGCTCAGGGCATTCTGGATAATCAAACCTTTATTGGAATGCAGATCGGTTCCAGAGGGTTGGCAAGTTTCGTCTTTAACAGCGTCTGGAGTTCGGGGATGGCTGCTCTTCTGGCAGTGCTCTTCTCCATACCCATCGCCATCTATGTCGTGCGTTACCCCGGAAAAGTTTCCCGATTGTTTTCACGATTATCCCAAGTCGGTTACGCCATTCCAGGAGTGGTTGTGGCATTAAGCCTGGTGATGCTGGTCAATCGTTTCCTGCCATTTCTATATGCCACACCAATGGTAATCGTACTGGCGTATGTTGTCCGTTATATTCCTCAGGCAGTTCGATCCAGTGAATCAGCCTTACAACAGTTATCTCCCAGCCTGGAAGAAGCATCCAGACTTCTAAAAAGGAATGCATTTCAAACCTTTATGCAGGTAACCTTGCCACTCATCCTTCCTGGTCTCTTGGCAGGGAGTGCATTGGTCTTTCTGAGTTCACTCAAAGAATTACCAGCCACCTTATTATTACGCCCGGCTGGTTT
>JACZIY010000521.1 GCA_014860845.1 Anaerolineaceae bacterium | reverse complement strand
CTTATTGATGAATTAATTATAGTATTATTAAGTTTGAAATTCAATAAGGGAAATCATTGGTGTTATAGAATCATGATGTTTTCTTTGGTGGGCTTCGCATTCACATTTGTAACGCGCTTTCGAGGGGGGGGTATGGCACGCGCCAGAGTGTCCTTTGGAAAACAGCCTTCGCCTTGTCTTCGCGATGAAATCGCTCGACATTCCGAGGAATCGGCTCGAAATCTGCAGCGGATGCGAGCTGCCGGCGAAGTTAGGGAATGAGAACGAGACCAATAGATTACGTTAGCTGCATGTCCCCATCGTCTACTGCAATGTGGGTAAGGTTGGTTCTAGAGTTAGATGACTTCATCAATAAAACTATCTGGAGCAATCCTTTCATATGCAATCGGCTCAAGATCACTAGATAAGCCATAGTATTTCTTTTTTACTTTGCCAGCTTTATCTGTCATTAGGACAGGAAGTCTTCCTGTTTCTGTGTCTACAATTTGAATAAAATCAGAGAATCTTTCTCTTATCAGTTCGGAATTTATTACACCCTTCAGAACGGGCTTGATTTTATGTTTTAAGAATCCTTGTTTTTCCAGATGAGTGATTATTACAATGTCACAATCGGGAAATACAAATGGAATTGCGTTTGTCCATGACAGGGCTGTGACAATTTTTTGACTTTTGGATTGCTTCATTAGAAAAATATTAGGTACAAATATTGAGTCAGGAAAACTGTTTTTCAAGTTTTGAAAATTATATTGATAATTCCACCAGTAAGTTGATTTCTCCCTATCCAAATAAGGTGGTAGAGATCCATTAAGTTTTAATACATTTAAGGTTTGTTTATTGCTCTTTAACCAGCTATCTATAAGATTAGATGATTTCGCTTTTTTGGGTAAACTATTTCCGCTAATTTCATGATCTTGCGGATCAATCACTAATAGATCAAAATAATCACAAAGTCTTTCAATAAATAGCATAATTTCATCAGCAAAAAACCTTGGCCGATTATAGTTAGTAGTAACAGTTAATTTTGTTTCGTAATAACCTTGTGGAACCAGAGTCTCAAAGTCGTTGTTAGGATCATCTAAGTATTTAAAAATTGAATAGACGCCAGTATTCGTATTATAGTATACCCACTCTTGTTGAAAATAATAAAATTTGGCGAAATAATCCGCGAGATCGTTCTTGGTTATCTTGTCTTTCTTATCTGAACAAAAATATAGATCAAAACTCATAGATACCTACCATTTTAATAACTTTTGTAAGCGCCCAAACTAATAAATATCAAAGATTAATCATGGGCGGCAATTATGCTGGATAGATAATTTAAAGAAATATGTTCTTATTAAGTTTCACTTAGCTCAATCAAACAAATTAATGTAATCCAATTTATATATTATACGATGCTGCGCTTTAAAAGCTAGCGAGTAGCGTTAAGCGCGAAACCCGCTTTGAAAGGGGGGGCAGGATGGCACGCGCCAGGGGGTCCTTCGGCAACAGTCTTCGCCTTACGGCTCGACACCTGCGGCGGACGCGAGTCTGCCGGCGTTGTTCTGGAATGAGATCGAGTCTAATGCCAGGTCAGCTCTTCAAGGGATGTGTTGGGGAAGGGGAGATCGATCCGGGAGAAGGATGCTGACGGATTTGGGTTGGATAGATGGAATGGATGTGGAGCTGGTTATGGTCAGTTTCTTAACACCAGCGGCAAATAGATCCAATTCCAAACCGCAATAGTAAAGGTCTGCGTGCTGGACAGACCGTCTCGGTCGACCACACGCAATACGACAGTGTGCTCGCCTAAGTCGTCAGTCGTCGGAGTGCCAGCCACCGTCGCCGTACCGTTGTTGTGATCCTCGATCGTCAGCCAGTCGGGGAGGGTGGTCGCGGTGATGGTCAGTGTGTCACCGAGGATCAGGTTTGGGTCATCGGCGGTTACGGTGTAGGTGTAGAGTACATCCTGTGTCGCCGTGGTAAGTGGTGTACTGGTAAAGAACGGCGTGTCGTTGAAGTAGTCGACGGTGACGGTAAAGGCTTGGGTATCAGGCAGCCCTGCGCTGTCTGTAACCTCCAGTTCAACTGTGTGATCGCCCACATCGGCGTCAATTGGCGTGCCAGAGAGCGTCGCCGTACCGTTGTTGTGATCCTCGATCGTCAGCCAGTCGGGGAGGGTGGTCGCGGTGATGGTCAGTGAGTCGCCGAGGATCAGGTCGGGGTCATCAGCAGTGACGGTGTAGGTGTAGAGTACATCCTGTGTCGCTGTGGTAACCGGTGTACTGGTAAAGAACGGCGGATCGTTGTCGTATGCGACGGTGAGGGTAAAAGCTTGGGTATCAGGCAGCCCTGCGCTGTCTATAACCTCCAGTTCAACTGTGTGATCGCCCACATCGGCGTCAGTTGGTGTGCCAGAGAGCGTCGCCGTACTGTTGTTGTGATCCTCGATCGTCAGCCAGTCGGGGAGGGTGGTCGCGGTGATGGTCAGTGTGTCGCCGTTATCATCTTGGGCTGTTGCGGTGTACGTGTACGACTCATCCTCCGCAGCCGCGATGACTGGCGTACTGGTGAATATGGGTTTGACATTGGGCACAGTGAAGGTGATGTCGGCTGTATTGTTCTCCGCGAGAAAATCGTCTGTGGCGGAGATTGAAGCTGTGTTGGCATAGGTTCCAGCGGCTAGCGGTATGGCCAGCATGCCGTTGACGGTGATCAGGCCACTTTGTCCCAGTGCGAGGTCTTGCACCTGCCAGACAAAGGGCGGAATGGATCCAGAGTCAGTAACGGTGAGGGTCGAGGAGAAGGTCACACCCTTTAGCCAGGCCGGTATGGTGTCGGTGACGACGATGCCGGTGACGGGGAGGCTGCCCGTGTTGCTGACGGCCAGGGTGAAGGTGATAGCCTCGCCCGGCGCGGCCGCCGAAGGTAGCACAGCCTTGCTCAGCGTTACATCCATATATTGGGCCTCGTAAGCGCCCATGTCCACGATGGGCGGCGCGCCGCTACCGGTATCGGGAACGGTGGGTATATCCACGAAGCGCGGGCTGCTGTCCAGGTCGGTGAGAATACCGGGGGGCAGGGCGGTATTGTCGCCGGCATCAATCGCCAAGGAGGTGAGCTGTAGGCGCAGGTTGCCATTGGCAGCGTCTACAAAGAGCGGGTCGGCTACGATGTTGCCGCCGCCGTCCGTGCCGCAGGCGCTGTCCCAACTGCCAGAGCTGCCGCAGCCCTGGATATCGCTGCAGGAGATTTGGGGAACGCTATCGGCGTTGAAGATTCCAGCGCCCTGCGGGGCGCTGTTGCCCCAGAGGATGACGTTGGTTAGCGATGGGTGGCTGTCGGACCAGTTGGCCATCCCGCCGCCGATCTCTAAGGCGGTGTTGCCACTGAAAGTGACGTTGGTCAGGATAGGGCTGCTTTCGTAACTGTCTATTCCGCCGCCCCCTCGAACCAGGTTATCTCTGAATGTGACATTGGTCAGTATGGGGCTGCTGTGTTCAATGTACATCCCACCTCCACCGACAGCCGTGTTTCCGCTAAAAGTGACGTTGGTCAGCGTGGGGCTGCTTTCGTAACCGTACATTCCACCGCCGTGATTGTCCAGCCAATTGTCACCATTCGCCTGCCCGGCGGTGATGACGAAGCCATCCAGCACGGCGGTCTCGGTGACGCCTGCGCCGGTGACGACGTGATAGGCGTTGGTGCCCTGGATGTTGGCGGTGTCGGTCACTACGCCGTTGAGGTCGGTGACGTCGTTCTGGTCAATATCACCGCTCAGGACGGTGACGTTGGTTTCCCAGTTGCGCTGGTCGCGGCTTGTCTCGGTTCCGGCGAAGCCGCCGTAGATTGCCACGCCACTCTGCAAGGTGATGGTAGCAGTGCGGTCATTATCAGCCTGGCTGCTGCCCTGATCTGGATAGTACATTCCTTTGGCAACCCACAGCTCGCAGGCTTCTGTGACTTGAAGTGCATCCTGCAAGGTCGTCAAGGCATCAGCCCAGGAGTTGCCTGTTTGCAGGCCAGAAGCGCCTTGATCTACAT
>JACZIY010000520.1 GCA_014860845.1 Anaerolineaceae bacterium | reverse complement strand
GCAAAAAAATCGGAAGATTTCCGATCTGGACTATTACAGCTTTTGCTTGAAATAGAAGGACAGACAGAAGAAGGGAAATAAAGGAAAATGTCAGAACAGAACACAAAACCCTCTTTCTTTATACGCTTTCTCAAGGTGCTTATCCGATTGATATTGACACTCTTGTTCGGCATTATCCTCGGAGCAGCTTTGTATTTTGGTTTTCAATTTGTTTACCAGGAACTTGTGATCCCCACTCAGCAAAATACAACCAATTTGCAAAACCTGAGTTCACGTGTCAATCAACAATGGGATCTATTGCAGGAAAAAAATAAAGAACTCGAAGATCGTTTATCAGAAATAGAATCTGACCAGGATACTACAATCGACCAAATTTCAGAATTGATCACAGAAATTGACCAGATTTCAGCTGATCTCGATGCTTACCAGATACAACAGGAAGATCTGACTAATCAAATTGAAAATATCGATCAATCAATTGTCGATTTAATGGATCGAGACAAAGATCTTACAGCGCAAAATGAAGAATTAATCGCTTCAGTAGAAGATCTGGAAGTTGAAAAGAAACTTCAACCGATCTATCAGGATTTACAGGTATTCAAAGTACTGTTACAGGTCAACCGCAGCCGTTTATTCCTTGTGCAGGATAATTATGGCCTGGCAAAACAGGAATTAGAACTGGCAAATGAACTATTAAACTCTCTTTTGCTCTCAGCCACAGAAGAGCAGGAAAACGAAATTTTGCTTTGGGATGCACGTTTGAATCTGGCTATAAGTCATTTGCCGGATAATCCCATATTAGCAAATGATGATCTCGAAATTCTCTGGTCAATGATGGCAAATGGGTTTACAAATCCAGATGATATTGAAGGACTCGATAATACTGTGGAAAATGACTCAAATTCAACTTCTCAACCATCCGAAACAGCCACTGCCACACCTACCCCAAAACCTTAAGGAGGTTATATGGAAAATGACGAGAAAATAAATAATGATAACGAAAGTAAATTAGAGCTGGAACCAGATCAAATTGACGAAAACCTGGAGGATTCTATGCAGGAACAACCTGAAGAATCAGTAGCTGAAATTGATCAGCCCCTGGATGCCTCTATAGAAGAACCATCTGATCTTCACATACCTCCAATTATTAAAGAAGTACCTGAGGTAAAGAAAATGCCTGATTGGCTTCGTAAAAGTTTAATTTTCATTGCGGTAGGCCTATCAGTGCTTCTCATAGGGTATCTGATATCCTACTTTACAACAACAGTTCCTACACAGACAACCTATCAAAATGTACTGCAAGAATTAAATAATAAAGAAAACGAATTGGACAATTTACAGACCCAATTTGAACAGTCAAGTAATGATTTACAGGATGCACAGAACAATCTGGATCGAGTACAACAGGATTATCAAACGCTCGAACAGGATCACCAACAATTAATTGCCAACAGTGCATTTAATCAGACGCTGATTGACATTAAATATGAAATTGGTCTGGCAAGGTTTGCTTTATTGAATAAAGACCCACTCAGTGGTCGCCAGGCAATCAGCCTTGCACGAGAACAATTCGAAAAAATCCGTAATTTAATGGATTCAGATATTTCAACAGGAATTCAGAATCGCCTACAGGATATTCAAAAATTAGTCAGTAATGATCCAGAAGAAGCAATGGATGAACTTCGAACCCTAAGTGAAAATTTGGAAAGAATTCCACTAAAGTAGATTATAAAAAAATAAAAAAACGGCTGGGTCAAACATATCCAGCCGTTTTTTGTAACTTTATTGTTTTAATATCTCAGAAAAGCACCTATGCTGCCTGCTTTTTCAAATTCAGGATGATTGTGAACCACATCCACCTCACCACCATTTTTCAGGGTCAGACTTACTGCAGTGGCAATCACATCTGAAATACCTATAGCTTCAGAATTGCATTGTTTACAGACGATCTCAGATAAGGAAGTAATCGTATTACATTGTGGACAGCGAAAACCCTGAGCTTGAAATCCATGTTGGATAACAAGTGTCTGAATTCTGCCTTCATTCACTGCCTTAAGTGTTGGTTCAAGGCCAACAATTGCACCAGCTTGTTTGGAAGCCTGGGTAATTAATTTTTCTATCAATTGTTCTTCCCTGGCTTTTTCAGTTTTCTTTCCAATTTCAAGTGCTTTATTTAGAATCTCCTGGTGAGTTGCCGACATGGATCCAGGAAAAGTACCTACGATTAGGCTTTGCCACATTTTTGGCAGATAACTTCTAAAAAGAGCTATGTTATCATCAGTTCCACTTAATAGAATCCTGCGAATGCGATTTTCTTCAAAAAATTTGGTAGAAAAGTCTATCACATCCCTCATATTACGCTCAATTGTTTCTTCCACAGCTCTCGTTTGGGAAGCGATACCACCTCGCATACCCGTTACACCGCTGCCTCCCTTTTTAACCTGTCGGACAGACGCACCTAAAACCCCCTCCTGTTCAACAAGCTGCCCCAAATGAAAATGGAATAAACGAGCACCCTGTTTATCAATCAACACCACACTGTAGCCACCATAGCTATCCAAAAGACCAGCTAACGGACGGACATTGGGGCGCAATCCAATATGTATCAGATCTGGAACCGGGACAGCCAATGGAAATACTTTGAAAAACTGCTTACTCTGGTCAGAAAAAACAGCAACACTTCTGCCTGCCCAATCATATTCAGTATCAAAATAATTTTCAACTTGTTGGACATCTTCCGTCATTTCAATTGACTTTAACATATTTCGCAATCTTAATCGATAAGAATCCGCATTCCCCATGGTTGGATCCGTATTTAAATAAATGGTCAACATCGATTTCTGCGCCTGGTGATCAACCAATTCTCGCAGATCTTTTTCAGTAAACATATTACCTCCTCTACTGATGTTAAAACCAAACCCTTACGGGCGTTTGTCTAAAACTACAGGAACCTCCATTTCTTCCCCCTGTCTTTTTATTGTAATAATAATTTCATCACCTGGGCTTTTATTCGCCATGATATAGCTCAAAAAATCCGAAAACAAGCGTACAGGACGATTGTCAACGGCAACAATTAAGTCGCCACCGGCTAATAACCCACTGATACGTGTCACTGTCGATCCCCCGATTAAGCCGGCGTTTGATGCAGGGCTATTCTCAGTTACACCTAATATATACGCACCGGTCATTTCCTGAATACCCAATGCTTCACGTTCCATAAGGGTCAGATCTTCCTGACTGGTAATACCCACATAAGGATAATCATAAAATCCATCTTTAATTAAATAAGGAACCACTCTACCAACAATGTTGCTGGAGATGGCAAATCCGATGCCACTATTCATCGGTTCACCATTTTCATTCGTTTGTTCAGTGCGTATGGCTCGATTGATACCCACAACCTCACCGTTTAAATTCAGTAAAGGACCACCCGAATTACCAGGGTTAATCGATGCATCGGTTTGAATGAGATCACCAGCCGAGAAAAAACCACCGGTTGAGGCTTGTCGAAAAGATGAGAGTGTCCTGCTTTTTGCAGAAACAATACCCAGAGTCATAGACCCGGACAAATTGAATGGGTTCCCAATGGCTATGACAGCTTGACCAATTTTAAGATCATCAGAATTACCAAGCGAGAGTGGAAACAGGAATTCTTCTGGCACATCAACTTTTATCACAGCCAGATCAGAGTCAATATCCCTTCCAATAACAGTTCCACGGGCTTTATAACCAGAGGGAAAATCAACTTCTAATTCTGTTGCATCTTCGACGACATGAAAATTGGTAATGATATGTCCTTCTTTATCAAAAACAAAACCTGATCCTAGACCACCGCCCGTAACACTGAGAGTCTGGATGGAGACAACACCAGGGTTAACTCTCTCATAAAGACTGATTAACAAACCCTCTCGATCCATTAGATCGAGCAAATTTGGATTAAAAGTTACTACATCAGAATTCTGTGGTTCCTGAAAATCCGGATTACTGGTTGCTACCTGAATAATTTCAGAGGTTGGGGTTTGGTTGGTAAAACTACTGAATGGAAAACTGGCGGAAAATGAACATGCCATCGCACTTAAAATAAATATGATTACCAATAAAATTGTTGCAAATTTTTTCATTTTCTCAACCTCTCAATATGAGATCCAATTTTTTTACTTTCTCATCTCACGCAACTGTTCAAAAAGCTTTCTCTCTTCAGCAGAGATCATTGTTGGCACCGAAATTTTCACTCTTGCGTATAAATCACCAAATTGATTTGGCTTCCTTAATAATGGCATCCCTCTACCAGACAATCGAAACGTTTTTCCAGATTGAGTTTCTGGTGGAATGCTCAAGAGCACATCTCCTTTAAGTGTAGCAACTTTTACCTGCCCACCCAGTATGGCTGTATAAAGATCGACGGTAACTTCGGTGTAAATATCATCACCTTTACGCTCAAATCGTGACTCTTTATCTACTTCAACAAGAAGATGAATATCGGAGCGGTTTGGACCAACCCCCGAAACACGCACCTTGGTGCCAGTTTTTGCACCAGGTGGGATTTTTACCTCAATCTTCTTGTCATCAAATTGAAGAATTCGGATTGTTCCTTCAAACGCTTCTAAGAATGAAATTCTGACAGGTTGTTCCAAAATTCTCGGTCGTTGAGGGTCTGTTCTTCGGGAGCTTGAAGATCTCCCACTGCCAGGATATCCTTGCACGCCTGCAAATATCGCGCTAAAAAAGTCGGAGAAACCACCACTGCCACCAAACATATCACTAAAATCACCTACATCTACACGAGTTCCACCTCTTGGAGATTGTGCAAACCAATCATCCCAATTGAAGTTGTTCGCGTTACCACCTCGTTGTTGCCATTGTTGATAAGATTCGCCTAATTGATCATACCTGGCTCTCTTTTTAGGATCGCTTAATACTTCATTGGCCTCATTTATATCTTTAAATTTATCTTCAGCTTCTTTGTTCCCGGGGTTACGATCTGGATGAAATTTCATGGCAAGTTTTCGGTAAGCCTGTTTGATTTCATCCTCAGAAGCATTTCGTTTGACACCCAGTGTTTTATAATAATCTTTATATTCCATACCTTCATATTATGCTGAACCATGTTCCATTGTCAAGTAAACTAGAAAACTCTTATACAAAACTTATATTTTAAATTCAAGACCAAATCCTTGTAAAGAAAGAAAAAAATCATGCTAAGATAATCTTATGAAATCCATCAAAGATCGCATCCTAATCGTTGAAAATAATCCAGAAATCAGTGATTTCCTGGCAAATCAGGCATTAGCTTCTACAGACTATCAGGTATTTCAGGTTGCGGATGCCAGTAGTGCAATTAATAAAGCAGTTCAAATAAACCCTGATCTGATCATTTCAAACCTAAATTTACCGGGATTAAGTGGAAAAGACTTACTGATTGCACTTTCCTCGCATGGCATCACACCGCCAACCATCATGTTAGCAAGCGCAGGTCACGAAGCAGACATCATTCAGGCGTTTAGGCTTGGCGCAGCAGATTACATCACCTGGCCGATCAGAGATACTGAAGTCGTTTTGGTGGTCGAACGGTTATTAAAACAGGTTCATGATCGGCGCGACCACATAAACCTGGAAAACCGGTTACAAATCACCAACCAGCAACTTCAGCAACGAGTAAAAGAATTAACTGCTATTTTTTCCATTGGCAAAGCAGTAACCTCCATTACAAATCATAAAATTTTGTTTGATAAAATCCTGCAAATTTCTGCTCAGGTAAGCCAATCAGATCTGGGTTGGTTTTTAATGAGACAGGAAGAGAAAGGCAAGAACTTTTTATTAGTTTCACAATACAATTTGCCAGATATCTTCATGTCTAAAATGCATAAAGTCTGGGATGATGGCATCAGTCAGCTGGTAGCAATCTCAGGTGAAACCCTCAACATATCTGGTGAGCCGATCAAACGGTTCAAGGTCAAGGTATTGGGGGAATCTATTATCATTGTCCCAATAAAAATCCAGCGGCAGGTGATGGGATTATTGGTATTGATGCGAAAACGACCAGATCCATTTTCGCAAAGTGAACAACGTTTGTTGGAAGCAGTAACCGATTATGCTTCCATATCGTTTGTGAATGCCAGATTATTCCGATCCTATGAAGCACGGGAACAGGCATTATCGAGTCTAATAAATCATTCACAATTAAATGAACAAATCAATAATGAGCTATTATTCAAAACCAAAAATAATCTGGATAACATGCTTTCTGATGGTCAGAATGCATGGAAGGAACTGCAACAGTCTTTTGAATCAAATGACCAGGAAACATCCAAAAAGCATCTCGAATCCTTTGATAAATTTATGCACGAATTTCTGAACCTGTCATCACTGTTACATGCTGACCCATTTTCCATGAAAACAAATCAGAACCAAAAAATTGATCTGGTTTTGATGGTAAATGACCTTTACGAACGTTTTCAACCCATCATCCAATACCATCAACTTACAATCCGGAAAGAGAATCTAATAAATTCACTCAACATTGCAGCAGATCCCAATCATATGTATGAAACGCTAAACGGAATTTTGACGAATGCTATTCAATTTTGTGAAGGAAATGGAGAGATATTCATTAAAATCAACCAGGATACCGGTACCAAAGCTATTTTATCCATCAGTAATACAGGAAAAATCCCGGACCATACCAAAAAACAACTCCTTTCTATTCAAAATCATTTCGAAAAACAAGATAAAATTCGGTTCGGTGGGATTGGAATTAGCCTCAATCTGATTCAAAAAATAATTTCCCAATATGGCGGCAGAATCTGGGTGGAAGATCTTCCAGAGTATGGCACTACATTCCATTTAACTTTACTTATTGCTGAATAATAAAAATCAATGACTACTGACAATAAACCTCTTCAAAAAATATTAATTATTAATGCCGAGATTCAAACGAATCGGCTTCTTTATCAAATTATTCAATCAATGGGTTTTGCAGCATTGGTTAGTGAAAGCTTAGAGAATGCGCAGCAATACTTTTCTGTAAATATTCCTTCATTGGTGATCATTAATGAAAACATCGCTACCCAGAACGAATTCAACTGGGTAAAAAGTATTCGGCAGAAATACCCTTTACTTCCAATAATTCTTTACACCATTAGCGAAAAACATCAGACCCTTAAACAAGCTTTGCGATTAGGAATTAATGATTATCTGTCTACACCATTGACAAAAGAAGATATTCAAAATTCAATTCAAGCAAATTTATCCCGAAGTCAAACATTACGAAATTATGTCTTATTAGAATCACGTCGGGCAACCCAACAGCTACAGGCTAGAGTAAACGACCTGGAAACGCTTACCGATTTAGCTCGCATGGTCACCAGTAGTCTGGATGTTGATGTGGTCTTACGTATGATTGTTGAAGCTGCCGTTGAACTAACCGGAGCAGAAGAGGGCAGTTTATTGCTGATCGACGAAAAAACTGGCGAATTATATATGCGTGCTTCACGGAATTTCAATGAAGACTTTGTCTCAACCTTTCGATTACCCGTGAATGATTCGTTGATTGGTTCCGTGGTTCAACATGGCAAGGTAGTCATTTTCGACGATAATACGCCGCAAAAAATAAAAACCTCCTACCTGGTACACAGTCTGGTTTATATCCCTCTGAAACTGAAAGAGCAGATTATTGGTGTGTTGGGGGTTGACAACCGCAACAAAAGAATGGTGTTTTCACAAAGAGATATCAGTCTGCTGACCACCATGGCGGAATATGCTGTCATTGCCATCGAAAATTCACGTATTTTTTCAGAGATGGTAACTGAAAGATCAAAATTAGAGACAATCATTAATCAGATTGAAGATGGTGTTCTGGTTCTGGATAATGATTTTCGCATCCTGGTCATTAATGAAATCGCAAAAACCGTTTTACGAGTCAATGGAGAGCATTTGGTAGGTTCACCCATACAGATGTATCCTATTGACACAGAATTACTGGAAATCATCAAGAAATTTGAAACTTATCTGGGAAAGTCGGCTGAAATCAACTCGGATGATGAACGTGTCTTCAGTGCTCATCTGTCAAAAATAACAAATATCGGATATGCCATTACCTTGCATGATATTACGTATCTGAAAAAGATGGATCGCATTAAGAGTGATTTCGTCAGCACGGTGTCTCATGATCTTCGATCACCACTCACGGCAATTTTAGGATACGTTGACCTGGTTGAAAGAGCTGGACCCGTTCAGGAACTTCAAAAAAATTTCCTGGATCGCATCCAATTTTCTGTCCATAATATCACCACTCTGGTGGATGATCTGCTCAATCTCGGCAGAATTGAGGCTGGATTTGATACACGCAAAGAGCTATTAGACCTGAGTGTATTTATCCATCAAGCCATCGACGAATTAAATCCAAAATTCCTGCAGTCAAACATGCGCTTAAAAATCGATGTACCGGATTCAAGCGGGATGATTTTTGCCAGTCCCATCCAAATGCGGCAATTATTAAATAATCTTCTGACCAACGCTATCAAATATTCCAATCCAGATACAAACATCTCGGTTAATCTCAAAGAGAAAGAGAATCAATTGATCCTCCAGATTGCCGACCAGGGTTTTGGAATTCCTGCCGTGGATTTACCCTACATTTTTGATAAATTCTACCGCTCTGGAAACGTGATTGGAACGGAGATACCGGGAAGTGGATTGGGATTGGCAATCGTTAAATCAATTGTTGAAAGTCATCAGGGGCGTATTTGGGTTGATTCGACAATAGGACAAGGATCCACATTTACAGTTGTTTTTCCAATTTCTGAGTAAGTTAAAATAAAACCTCTGCTAAGGGCGGTGAGGAGAGATAGCAGAGGTTTTGCCAAAGGAGGAGACAGTGACGAAATGTTGTTTAATAAATTTCTTTCGTCTCCACTTTTAACTATACCGCGGTCAGATTTTTAAATGTAGCTATAAACGTCATGACAGATCATGATTTTTCTCCTTTGATTTATCCTAAAAAGCGTTAAATCAGTATTTTTTTCTTTCATTAACCTGCATCCCTTCTAACTTGACGTCATATTGCGGTTATGCTACTATTTTGATAAGGTTTGAATAATTAAAGTAATGCCACTTGTTGGTTTTATAAGAAGGAGATCTCGCTCATGAAAAAAATCGTTTATCCAATGATCTTAATCATTTTGATGTTGAGCCTGGTTCTGGGCGGGTGTACGCGCTCAGCAACCAAAGGCGGCGGTGGAGATGTAGCTGTAGATACCCCGGATATTCCATTTCCTGTTGGACCTGAAAATAACCCCAACCGCATAACCGAAATCATCGCTGTCACCCAAACAGCTGAAGCTCAGGTTAGCGGGGACGCCGGCCAACCTGCACAGGAGGTCGCCACGGCAACACCTGAGGCTGTTTTAGAAGAAACACCAAAATCATTACCCAGCTCAACAGCTGTCGTCGTTCCAACGGCCACACCTGGTTTACCAACCACTTATACCGTACAGGACGGTGAATTCCCGTATTGTCTCGCCCGTCGATTCAATATCAATCCTAATGATTTGGTGAGTATTAATAACATAAGTGGATTCGTTGCACCCGGAACGGTATTAACAATTCCAACTGATAGCACCTGGCCTGTTGAGTTCGAACGCGCATTAATTGCACATCCTACCACCTACAACGTACTTGCGGGTGATACAATCTACAAAATTGCCTGTCAGTTTGGAGATGTCGATCCCAATGACATCATTTTCGCCAATAACCTGGAAGATCCATACACACTCACTGCTAGTCAGGTAATCAATATTCCGTAACCACAAAGATTTTTATAAATACCCGGCGGGTGTAATTACCCCCGCTTTATCCTTTAAATGAGGAGTTCTCCTATGGATTTTAAAATACTTAATCGCGAATCAGTCTATCAAGGTCGAGCATTTAATGTTCAAAAAGTATTTTTAGAATTACCAAACCAGCAGCAAAGATATTACGACCTGGTGGATCATAATGATTCTGTCACCATTTTGCCTATTGATAAGAATGGGGATGTATATTTTGTGACCCAATACCGGCTGGGTTCTGAAAGTCAATTATTAGAATTACCAGCTGGGGTCGTAGAGGATAATGAACCACCTGATGCTTGTGCTATGCGGGAAATTCAGGAAGAAATAGGGATGGCAGCAGAAAATTTACAATTAATAGGAAACTTTTACCTGGTGCCAGGATATTCCAATGAACACATGTACACCTATCTGGCAACCGGTCTTTTTCCATCAGCACTCAACCCTGATGCAGACGAATTC
>JACZIY010000519.1 GCA_014860845.1 Anaerolineaceae bacterium | reverse complement strand
GGCACCGAGCGGGTGAGTGCTCGTCATCTGGGAAAGGTAGATCAATTTAATCTTTCTGAAATGGTGGCATACACTCCGGTCTTTCTGGCTGGAATACAAGCCAAAGGATACGACAGACCGTTGGAGCCAGCCTGGGAAATTGCGCGGGAAGTGATGCGCGAGAAAACAAAGGATGCGTGTATGCGTCAGGCAAGCACCTCCATGGTGCGAAATTTCAGTATGAAGCTCGATTTTTCTGATGAAAGCTGGCGTTACCTGTTGTTACCCGTTTATCTGGCAGCTTATCAGTTTATTGGCAAAACGTATCATGCCATCGTCAATGGACAAACAGGAGACATTTCGGGTCAACGCCCGGTGGATTGGAAGAAGATCTGGTTGGTAGTTGCCATGATCCTGGCGCCAGGTGTTCTGGCCGGATTGGTGGGATTATTGAGCATGTCTTCTTCTTCCGATGGTCTCACGATTGGTATGATTGGATTTGTTCTTCTGGTAATCGGGTTGATCATCTCGATTGTGATCTTTGTTAAGGCAGATAAGGAGGGGAAAGCATGACAGAATCATTGGAACAATCGAATCCAAGGACGGTAACACTCTCTTCACTTGGTTGGTGGCAGGGGGTCGTCTGCCTTTTTTGTCGAAATTGTGATTGGCGATTTCTGATTGGTACTGGGAATATACCGCAGGAATGCCCACATTGTCATACCACACAAATGGAACAATACCAGGAAGAAGATTTCAGCGAGATGGAGGATTTCATCAAACCACCTGAATTGCATCTGCCCTTCAGTTTTCCGCAGGGACAATTGACCGAAAAAATCCAGAATTTTGCCAAAAATATCCCATTTGCACCGGATGATCTTAAACTGGACAATTTACAAAAACGCTTACAAAAAATATATTTACCCTTGTGGCTGGTTGATAGCCAGGTTTCAGCAACCTGGCAGTCAGAATGCGGGTATTACTATCAGGTCAAGAGCCATCAGGAGAAATACAGTGCTGGTCGCTGGCAGACGCAGGAAGTCATTGAGACCCGTACGCGCTGGGAGCCAAGATTGGGACGATTGGTGCGAAGTTATCAAAATATTGCTGCACCGGCATTGGAAGAACATCGGCCCTTGATGGCAGCGCTTGGAAATTACGAATATAAAAAAGCACAACCGGTAACACCTCAATCATTATTGCAGGATTCAGAACAACCACTGCTGGTCAGTATTCCCAGCCGTGATAAGGATGATGCCTGGCCAGATACCTTGCCACGGTTTCAGGAACAGGTTATGGAGGAAAGTCGTAAGGCATGTGCTGCTGACCAGATTCGAGAATTTCACTGGAAGCCTGAATTTTCCAATCAAAACTGGACCTTATTTCTGTTGCCGATGTGGAGCAGTTATTACCAGGATGATGAAAACAAAGCGCAATCTATTCTGGTCAATGGGCAGAGTGGTCAGATGAGTGGAACCCGACGGGCATCCATGAAAAAAGCAAAGAAAGTCTCCCTGTCCATTTTTATTGCGGCTTTGATTGCATTTGTTCTGACTGTGATAGTCGGATTGATATCTCTCTCCGTTCCTGATTTGACGGCGGTGGCTGGTATTGGCCTCGTGATCTCATTAATGATTGCCCTGGCAGCCATCTATCCAATTGCGACTGTGTGGAATGTGAATCGGGAGAGATGACCTAGGCAAAAAGACCTAATGCGTCTCGGTAACCTTAACAATTGTGCGTGGGTTTTCAGGGTCATTCCCTTTGATTCTGGTGAGGTGGTAGGTAAATAGTTGCCCTGCCACAATGGATGGAATCGGTGACAGCCACTCTGGCACATTTTCAGGAATTTCTATGGGAATCTCAGCCAGTTGTTGCGCTTCTTTTGCATTGGAAATCACAACCAGTTCGGCCTTGAGCTGATTCTTCAAGAGTGTCAATGTCTCCAGCATGGTGGGAAATACCTTCCCATGTGGAACGACCGCCATAACAGGAAAGCCACCGTCGATAATGGCAATCGGACCATGCATAAAATCTGCGGATGAATACGCTTCTGCGCTGACATAGGTCAGTTCCTTTAATTTCAATGCCCATTCATAAGCCGTTGAATAGTTATAACCACGCCCCAGAACGACACATTGCTGCATATAACGGTAGCGTTTGGCTGCATCCGCGATATAGTCATTCAGTTTCAATACCTGTTCGACCCAGTTGGGTACCTGGTCTATTTCCTGCCTGCTTTGTACATCAGCATTCATTGCAGTGGATAAAAGAGCTAAACTCATTAATTCTGCAGTGTACGTCTTGGTTGCTGCGACAGCATGCTCTGGACCGGCCTGCAAATCCAACACAAAATCAGCGACGTTCCCCAGCGGAGAATCGGGTTGATTGGTGACGGCAATGCTCAGGCAATTTTGTTCTCTGCCATTCTGCAAAACGCTGACAATATCAGGAGATTGACCGGATTGTGAAATGCCAATGACTAATGTGTTATGCAGTTCAGGAGGAGTCTGGTAGTTTGTGTAAAGGGAGGGAACCGCTAAAGCCACAAGCAAATGATTACGGTTACCTAAAAGGTAATTGGCGTAACGGCCGGCATTATCAGATGTTCCCCGGGCTGCCAGAAGAACCATCTTAATTTCCTTTTGCTTAATCACCTGAGCAACCTGCTTTATTTGTTGGTATTGATGAGTTATAAGCTCTTCTAAACGTTGGGGTTGCTCGTAAATTTCGGTGAGTAAACTCATCTTTGTCCTTTCCCAGCCTGCACCAGGGATAGAGCTCCAAACATGCGTTTATAAACTGGTGGATTGGCATCTGAAAATAGCGCATAGCCAACATTTTTGGCATCCAATTGTTTCAGAATGACTGGTAAACGCTGATGAAAACTGGTAAGGTCCTTTTTCCTGGGTTCCAGCCAGGCTGTTTCCGCTATGGCTAGCAAGCGGGGGAAAACCTGCCAGTCCAATCTCTCACGGGTAGGGACAAACTCAGTCCAGAGAGGGGTTTCAATGCCCAGAATGTTGTGGTGAAATTCAGGCTCCAATTTTTCGAAAACTGGTTCATATTGATAGACTTTATCTAATGAACTATGCGCGTAGCAATGATCCAGGTAATAAGCGCTAAAATTGGAAAGGATAGCTTTGCGACCTGAACGAATCTGTTGCAGCAACATTTTTTCGCGTCCTACCCAATATTGCACCACTGCTTTAGGATCAAGTCCTTCTGCTAGCATTTCATTCCAGCCGATTAATGTGCGTCCATGAGATTCTAAGAACTGACT
>JACZIY010000518.1 GCA_014860845.1 Anaerolineaceae bacterium | reverse complement strand
CCTTATACCAGATTCCTCCTCCTAGATTACTGGTCATGATCACGACTGTGTTTTTAAAATCAACAGTTCTGCCATGTCCATCAGTTAATCTACCATCATCCAATAATTGAAGCAGAACATTGAAAACTTCAGGATGTGCTTTTTCAATTTCATCAAACAGGATTACGCTATATGGTCGCCGGCGAACAGCTTCAGTTAACTGACCACCTTCATCATATCCAATATAGCCGGGAGGAGCGCCAACTAATCGGGAGACAGTGTGTTTTTCCTGGTATTCACTCATGTCTATTCGGATCAATGAATGCTCATCATTGAAAAGAAACTCGGCTAAGGCACGTGCGAGTTCAGTCTTACCAACACCAGTCGGCCCAAGAAAAATGAATGAACCAATCGGGCGGTTTGGGTCCTGTAAACCTGCTCGCGCACGGCGTATTGTGTTTGAAACCGTGTTGACGGCTTCATCCTGTCCTATGACGCGTTTGTGGAGTTCTTCTTCCATGTGCACCAATCGCTGCATTTCGGCTTCCAACAAACGGGTTACAGGGATTCCTGACCATCTGGAAACAACCCCAGCTATTTCTTCTGCATCAACTTCTTCTTTTAACAATGCTGAGACACCTTGAAGTTCTTTAAGCTTTTCCTCAGCGGCTGAGCGTTTTTCGGATAATTCTCTTAAGGTTCCATAGCGTAAACGTGCCGCTTTTTCAAGATCAGAAACTCGTTCTGCTTTTTCAATTTCTAGATTTGTATTTTCAATTTTCTCTTTAATATCTCTTAATTCAGAAATTGCAGCTTTTTCCATATTCCAACGGGCGCTTAATTGACTCGATTCTTCGCGTAGATTTGCTAAATCTTGTTCAATTTTCTTCAATCTCTCTTTACTGGCAGAATCCGTTTCTTTCGTTAATGCCTGACGCTCAATTTCTAACTGCATAATATCTCGATCTATTTCATCCAATGCCTGAGGTTTGGAATCAATTTCTGTTCTCAACCTTGCAGCAGCTTCATCGATAAGATCGATTGCTTTATCAGGCAATTTACGATCCGTGAGATAGCGGTTTGATAAAGTGGCTGCTGCAATTACTGCGGAATCAGTGATTCTCACCCCGTGGTGCACTTCATACCGATCTTTTAAACCGCGTAGGATACTTATTGTATCTTCCACAGAGGGTTCTTTGATAAGGACTGGCTGAAATCTACGTTCAAGTGCAGCATCTTTTTCAACGTGTTTACGATACTCATCCAGGGTTGTTGCACCAATCATATGCAGCTCACCACGTGCCAACATAGGTTTTAACATATTACCAGCATCCATAGCGCCTTCAGCTGCTCCAGCTCCAATAACAGTGTGCATTTCGTCTATAAACAGGATGATCTGTCCTTCTGCGTTCTGAATTTCTTTCAAGACTGCTTTTAATCTTTCCTCGAATTCACCACGGTATTTGGCACCAGCAACCAGGGCACCCATATCTAATTGGAATAAAGTCTTGTGTTTTAAACCCTCCGGTACATCACCATTGACAATTCGTTGTGCTAATCCTTCAACAACAGCAGTTTTGCCTACTCCAGGTTCACCGATCAATGCCGGGTTATTCTTACTACGACGTGATAAGATCTGAATAATTCTTCGGATTTCTTCATCTCTACCGATGACAGGATCAAGTTTTCCCTGACGTGCCATGGATGTGAGATCGCGTCCGTATTTTTCTAATGCCTGGTAAGTATCCTCTGGATTTTGACTGGTGACACGTTGATTTCCGCGAATATCGACCAAGGCTTTTAGGACTGCATCCTTTGTGATACCGAATTGTTTTAATAAAGAGGTATCAGAACTTTCTGTTAAGGCCAGTAAAATATGTTCAGTTGAGACATAATCATCCTTCATGCCTTTCGCAAATTTTTCTGCGCTATTTAATGAGTCATTAGTGGGTTTAGATAGACCAACCTGTCCAGTTGCACCATAAATTTTTGGGCGTTTTTCTAATTCTTTCTTAATGTCATCTCGAATCGCAATCAAACTTCCAGCGATTTTTGTAATAATGGCTGGAACAATACTATCCTCCTGCCCGGATAATGCAGCTATTAGATGGATATTTTCAATATTTTGGTGATTATTTTCGTGAGCAATTTCCTGAGCAGTAATAATTGCCTGCTGTGCTTTTTGAGTAAATTTCTCCAAGTTCATTCTTAACTCCTGTAAACCTTTTCATTCCCTTTTATTGTAATCTTCGAATATCAGCAAAAGGTTAACAAAAAATAAGAATAATATAGGTGGAAGCAACGATAAATCCGAAAAGATATTTTTATATTTTGATTATGTATCCACAAAACTCACAGGAATATTGTTCCATACCTCTCAGGATCGGGATGGTTATTGTTGCACCACATTGTGGACAAATGGATGGCGCATTTTTGATCTTTTCAATGACCTCCTGATCGACTTGTTCTGTTCGGTTCTTATCAAAGTCTCCTGATTGAACCTTGTTTACCAATCCCTTCCAATCTTCACAGTCTTGATTGTGAATATGAAATTGTGCAGAATTGTATTGTGCACCTGAGGCAAAACTAATATCAAGAAAATCCTGGTTTTTAAATATTCCTTGTTTTGCTGTTTGAACAGATTCGATCAATTGGACTGGGATATCGATCAATACTTCTTGCCGCATTTCCCGTTCCTTGGTGATAAAAAGGAATTTCTTGGTTGCCACTTCTTCTTTTTGTTCAAAGAAAATGCGCTGGTCTGTTAAATACAGGATTCCTTCAGGATCATCCTTTTCCTCACTTCCGTCTCTGGTCCAGACAGCTTTCACCCCCATTATCAGAAATTCGTGCATGAGTAATTTAATATTGGAGGATTCAAACTCCTTTATCGTCCATTCAATATTTTTCAGATTAGTCGTAAATGCATTCAACTCTCTTTCAAATGAATCGTACATACCACGCAAAAGACTTTCAGACGCGGATACTTTTTTGGATAAATTTTCAACACTTACCTTTAGAGGATTGAGTATTTGCCGAGTTAACGCAACATTATTTGGATATGTAGAGGATCTGACTAGCTGTTGTTCGATCGGTTTGAAATCAGCTTGTAAATGGATTAGTTCCTGGTTTAACCTTACTTTGGTATTTGTGTGAATTGGATGCCAACGTTTAACAATATCCTGGGCATTTATCTCCAGATTAGTGTCAAATATATAATTATTTTGACGAAGGTCGCTAATTCGTTTGTGTAAACCATTAACTTTGATTTGTAAATCTTCCAATTTGTCATGAATAGAAGACAAATTTACTTTGCTTTGTAAATCATTAACCTCTCTTTGTGTTGCTGCTAAATCTTTCTTTAATTGTTCAACAGGAGAGATTGGAGTTGGTGTTTGGCTCATATTAACCTCGTAGAAAAAAGTTCATAGAATTATTAATTTTCGTTATTTTCAAATATTATTCTCAAATTCGTCCAAAACTGATTCTGAAACTGCTCATTCCACCTTTCCAGAAATTTTCCATGGACTATAGTTTTTCGGTTATTAATTTCATCGATAAGATAAGCAATTCCTGGTTTAATAAAGTTATAAGGACCGGTTTGACCATAAAAATCAGAGATTCTTAGTTTTTCATCGCCTAAAAATCGATCCAGGTCTGCTAGCCAGACATCACAATCATGTATTTCTCCAAGATCATCTTGAAATTTTTTAAAGGTTGAAAGAAAAGGTTCCAATGTGGGATAGATTGGCTGAAAT
>JACZIY010000517.1 GCA_014860845.1 Anaerolineaceae bacterium | reverse complement strand
GACTCATCACTTATGGTAAAGGAAACCCCTTCCTTATACCAGAAATAGTCTTTAATGTTTACCAGGGCGAAAACGAGCGCAACCAACGCTACGACCACCTGAATCCATGTGACAAAGCTGATGAAGGTCAGGAATGTGAATAAGCCGACAATGAATAGAGCATACACTAGAGCCGTGATGGAGATGAAAATGATGCCAATTAACGCTACCCGTTTTCGCGAACCGGTATGCAAGGTTAATGCAATCAGCATAGTCAGCACCCAGATGGAACATGGGTTGACCCCGTCCACAAACGCAATTAATAATGTGGCAATGAAAAGCGGTTGATTGTTCAAATCAACTTCGCCGATCAAAGGAATATTTATTTTTCGATTTTTAACAATTTCCTCTTCAGTATTTACTGGTGCAGGGGTGGAGGATTGGGTTGTTTCAGCCGGAACGATGATCCCAGCCCCCGCATCCACGCAACCGTTATCAATACAATTTAGAATGGCCTCTTCAAATTCAACTTCCATCCCCTCGGCATAACCCTCCCAATACTGGTCGCCAATAAAGATGGTGGGAACGCCCCAGGCTTCAAATCCATGGGCATCAGCCATGGAGAGAAATTTTTCCTGGTTTTCTGCGGAATTGTAAATTTCGTAAAAACGCAATTTTACTTCCGGGTATTTTTTTGCAAAATCTTCAAATATTGGTTTTGCAGCTGCACAATGCGGGCAGCTTTCTCCCCAAAACATATAAACAACGACAGGATTTCCTTCCTGAGCAGCTACTGGTTTTGGTGATGAAGTTAATGTTAACAGTACAATTGCCAGAATTGTGAGTGATATCCAGCCAAGCAAACGCAATGTTTTATGATGTTTGAGCATAAATCACCTGATATGTAAATGATAAATAAATAATGAGTTCCCGATTTGTTGCCTATTGTGAAATCTTGCTCTATTTTCTCATATTAACCAAGAAACGTCAAAAATACTTATCCTAATTTACCCAGCAATTGCAAAAAACATTGGGCTAAAATATGGGATTAACCAAATTACCCAAACAGCCACACTGAATTTGTGGAAATTCAGGATGGCTTTCTCGTCTTTTCTTCTCAGTACTACGAAAGCCCAAACAGCATGGATAAACATCAGTACTATGGCAATAACCCCAGTGATCCCATGGACATCGAATGACATTCCACCGACCATATCGAACATTATTCCAGTTCCCCAGGTATCACAAATGAGTCCGAGAACAAAGAAAACCAGATGCCAGGGTTTGAGTCGGCCTGAAATTCGTTCACTCCAAACGCCAATTGAATAAAAAACTAAAGCTGCTGCCATGATGATGCTTGCTGATTGATCCAATTTCTACTCCTATGATTTTGTATTATGTTGATAAACGTTCGCTGGTTTTCCAAATCCTATCAGCAACTTTTTTGAAATTTCAGGTTGGGAACGAGATCGGGTTGGTGTTTGACATAATTTTTTCTAGTGATTCCTGCAACTTCTGGAGATGATACCAGATAAATCGAGTTATTGCACCTTTTTTGGGGCTGAGGGCAATCACCTTCTA
>JACZIY010000058.1 GCA_014860845.1 Anaerolineaceae bacterium | reverse complement strand
TGTGCGCGTTCCTGAAAAGAATGTACACATCATTAAACAGGCATCCACCAACCTGAAAGCAGCTGCATTCACCGAACCACTTTCCTGTGTCGTGCGTGGACAGAATATGCTGCGCCTCTATCCGGGTGAAGTGGAACTGGTGGCAGGTTTAGGACCGATTGGTTTGATGCATTTACAGGTTGCCAAAGCCTTTGGTGCACGTGTAATCGCTTCCGACCCGGTGCAGGAACGACTTGAGAAAGCCAAAGAATTAGGCGCAGATTGGATTGTCAATCCTAAAGAAACCGATGTGGCGACCTTTGTCAAAGATCTCACATCTGGTTGGGGTGTGGATGCTGCTGTGGTAACGGTCGGATCAGCCCGACTGGTGGAGGAAATCGTCCCGATGCTGGCTTCCTGTGGACGATTAAACATTTTCGCTGGTATTTACCCTAAAGATCAGCTACACATCGATCCCAACCTGATCCACTATGGTGAATATATCATCACCGGTTCAGCAGACAGCGCTCCTGCAGATTTTAACAATGCGCTCAATATGATCGAGAGTGGACAGGTCAATACTGAAACATTGATCAGCCATATGCTTCCTCTGGAAGAATTGGGTAAAGGCTTTGAGATTGTGAAGAGTCTCAAAGGTTTGAAAGTCATGTTAGATATTAACAATCTGGAGTAGATCATTTGAAACCATTTATGCTGGCAGTAGATGTGGGTACTTCTTCTTTAAAATCAGTCGTTTATGCTAATGATGGAAGTATTCTGGCATCCGAATCCAGTTCTTATGAATATGCATCCCCACAGGCTAGTTGGGCTGAAGCTTCCCCGCAGGATTGGCAGCAAGCCATGGAAGTATGCCTGGCCAGATTATGTCAAATGCCGGATCTTCTGCAAAAAATTGAAGTCATCGCATTTACCGGGCAGATGCATACGGCTGTCCTGCTGGATGCCGACCTGAAACCGCTGGATCCAACTATTTTATGGCTGGATCGCCGGGCAGCGGTTGAAACCAGTGAATTGCAGGCAGAGTTCAAAATGCCACCTTATCAACTGAATTCTACTTACACGCTGCCAAAATTGTATTGGATGAGTAAACATCTACCGGAGGTTATTCACAAAGCCCAGCATTTATTGTGGCCCAAGGATTATTTGCGTTTCCTGGTAACTGGTGAAATTTTCACGGATATTACCGAACCCGGCGGGGCTGCATTGTTGAATTGGGAGACCCTGGATTGGGCAAAAGAACGTCTTGTTTCCATTGGCTTAAATCCGGAAATTTTACCGCCAATTCTGCAGCCAGAAGATGAAGCTGGTTCCTTGTTGCCGCAGGTAGCCGAACGATTTAATATCAATCCACAGGCAAAAGTCATTGCCGGCGCAGGCGATGTGCTAGCGCTTATCTCCAGTGCCCCACCGGCAAATGGCAGACTGATTTGCTCCCTGGGAAGTTCTTCGATGATTTTTTGTCCACTGGAATCACATGAAACTGTGGTTGATCCACAAAATCGGATTTATACCTATCCATTATTGCGGGTTCCCATGCTGGGCGGTGTTTCCTCCACCACCGGTGCAGCATTACAATGGGCTTGGAAAAATCTTTATCCTGAAACGCCCTTCGAGTCCGCCATAGCAGAAGCACTGAATGTGCCTGCCGGTAGCGATGGTGTCTACTTTCTTCCTTTCCTTTCTGGGGAACGTTCGCCATTCTGGAATGATCAGCTACGCGGCAGTTTTCATGGGTTATCGTTGGCGCATTCCCGAGCCCATCTACTCCGGGCTGTCATGGAAGGTGTTGGGTTGAGTCTGGCATATATGATTCAAATATTTCATGAACTCGGTGTAGACATCCACGAAATTGCCCTGGCTGGGGGCGGTACCAAGACACCTGGTTGGCCTCAAATGATCGCAGATATTTGCCAGGTACCCGTCTGCGTTTATTCTGGTCAGGAAACGGTTACACATGCTTTGTTTGCATATGCTTGTCTGTCTATGAAGGATGATCGTTCGTTTGAACAGGCGCTTTTGGATACCTTTGATAAACCAGACTGGTTGTATCCAGATGCAAAAACAACCAGCATCTATCAAAATCTATATACCCGCTATAAAGCTCAGGCTGAATTTAATCAGAAATTATCAAAAACCAATTAAAACATTTTGTTATTATTATTTCGCTAAAGAAGGAGAAAAATATGTTCGGAAAAAATAGAAGGTTAAACAGGTTATTCGTCGGAAATGAAAAATTATGTCTGCTTTCACCCCTGGATCACGGTGGTTGGCTTGGTCCGGTAAAAGGTCTCGATAATCCTGAATGGATTGTGGGAGAAGTCGTGGCAGGTGGCGCAAATGCCGTTTTGGCATCCCCAGGATTCCTGCAAGCCGCCCAGAAATCGCTAAAACCAGAGACAGGTCTGGTATTGAGAGTCAGCCTGACAGCTGGTCTCAGCAAACAAGGCACACAGGAAACACCCATCGCCACCCTTGATTCCGCTATACGAATGGATGCAGATGCTGTGGTTGTCTCGGTCTTCTTCGGACGAGAAGGTGATATCGAGATCTATCAATGGCTGGCTGCATTAATTGAAGAATGCCGCCCATATGATATGCCCGTAATCGCAGAAATGATGCCGCCCGAAAATGTTTCCTATGATCCGGTTGCGATTGCCCACGCAGCCCGCATCGGTATGGAAATTGGTGCCGACGTGATTAAAACCAATTTCTCGGGTGATGTCGAATCCTTTCGGCATGTCGTGAAATCCGTCCCCATACCCATTATCGTTGCTGGTGGTCCAAAAACCGGAAACGAAGGGGATGATGCCACGGTAAAAATGGCAAAAGCTGCTATTGAAGCCGGAGCCAAAGGGGTTGCGATTGGCCGGCGTGTCTGGCAATCAAACAATCCCAGAGAAGTCACCCGTCAGGTTGCTTCTGCCTTCTGGAAATAATCCCAACGCTTAATCATTCCCTTTTCAGATAACTTCTCCGAATTTCTGAAATCCCCTCCTAAAACCTCTGATGATTAAAATCCATCAGAGGTTTTAAATGTTAGAGAATAATAATCATTGTGAAATGTTTCCTGAAAGAAATCGTAATTATTAATCTGATCAAGTATAATTAATTCAACCAATCAATTATTTCCAAAGGACTAAAGATGACAAAAACTACACAAAATCTAAAAACCGCATTTGCCGGTGAAAGTCAGGCATTTCAAAAATACAGAGCATTCGCCAAAAAAGCTAAAGCTGATGGATATGCCAATATTGCCAAATTATTCGAAACCACAGCCGAAGCTGAACGGATTCATGCCGAAGGACATCTCAAAGCCCTGGAAGGGATCAAAGACACCCTGACCAACCTGGAAGAAGCTATTTCTGGCGAGACGTATGAGTTCACTGAGATGTACCCACCCATGCTGACCGAAGCCAAGGAAGCCGGCCATAAAGCCAGCCGGATGTTCGGTTATGCACCAGCCGCTGAAGAGGTTCATGCCCAAATTTATGCACTGGCTTTGGAAGCAGTAAAACAAGGCAAAGATTTAGAGGTGACTGAATTCTACCTCTGCCCAATTTGCGGTTATATCGAATTAGGGAAGATACCTGAAACATGCCCGATTTGTGGTACAGTTGGAAAGAAATTCGTTTTACTTTAATTGCTAATATCTCGGTACGATCAAACAAACCAGTGTCTTGGAATTTAATAAAATCCCTTGCTCTCCTTTGAAGTCTCTTAATTAGGAGAATAAAGGGATTTTTTCAAATTTCTTTTGCTCCCAATTTATGCACCTTAGTTTTCCAGAATCAGATTGGAATTCAGTATAGTCACACAAATTATCTGGTCAGAATCGTTAACCTTTTCTTTACAAATCAATTATAATTTTATTATCTTTCAATTGAGACTTATTTAATTTCATTCAAGATTAAATTTGTCAACCATTATGATCTTCCTTTTACAGTTTTTCCAGAACAATTCTTATCAACCATCTATTTATATGTAATAAAATACATAATAAAAATTCCAAAAAAAGAGGTGCCAAATGAGTTTTACTTTCTACTTTCCCACTAAATTGATCTTTTCAGAGGAGGCTGGTAGTGATCTCCTTGTGGAACTGGCATCTGCTCCCCCGGATGGTGTATTACTCCTGACCGATAAAGGCATTATTCAGGCAGGGATTGCGAGTAAAATCCTGAGAAAATTAGAAGAAAAAGGGTTCTCACCAGTTGTGTTCGATGACATTCCCGGTAACCCCAATGTGCCGGATGTGAAAAAAGCTTTAGCTGCGATCGAAGGCAAACACATCACCCATGTGGTGGCTCTCGGTGGTGGTTCGGTGCTGGATGTTGCCAAAGCGGTCGGTCTGCTTTTAGGTGACCCGGAATTGGATTACGAAGAAGTGCAATGGCGGCGTCAAGCCATCACAAAAGCCCCTTTACCCGTGATTGGTATTCCCACCACTGCAGGTACAGGGAGTGAAGTGACTCATGTGGCTGTGGTAGGAGATAGTAAAGGTTTCAAGATGGGTGTGTTGCATCCAGCCATGTTCATGAAAACTGCCATTATCGACGGCAGCCTGATGCTTTCTTTACCACCACAGCTTACCTCCACCACCGGAATGGACTCTCTGGTGCATGCCATCGAGGCTTTCCTGAGCAAAAAAGCAAATCCAGTCTCAGATATGTTCGCCCTGGCAGCCATCCACGACATTGTCAAATGGTTGCCGGAAGCTTACAAAAACGGGTCCAATCTGGAAGCCCGTAAGCAGATGGCGATGGCAGCCACACTGGCTGGAATTTCCTTCGATCAATCATCACTCGGACTGGTCCACGCACTGGCAGGTCCCCTCTGTGGTACCTACCACCTGCATCATGGTTTAGGTGTGGCAACTCTCCTACCTGCTACTCTGGAATTTGATGCACCTGCCATCCCGGCTGATCGTTGGTCAATGCTGCGGGATGCATTGGGATTGCCTTCAGACTCCGAACCCACTGTCTTGGGAGATTTTGCCCGTCAATTATTATCAACCCTCGATATGCCTACCCACCTTTCTGAAGTGGGACTGGTCGCTGAACAAATTCCTGCGATTGCCGAGACAGCCACCAAAATGGCAATGATCGGTTTTAATGTTCGACCCGCTGATGTGGAAGATTGCAAGAAAGTGCTGGAGACCGGATTATGAAAATCTTAATCATCAATTTATCCACCGGTGAAAAACAGGAGCGGGAATTACCCGATCCTTTAATGGCTGGCCGTTATCTCTCCAGTCACCTGGTGACTGAATTTGTCGATCCCAAAGTCGATCCACTCACCCCAGGAAATGCGCTGGTATTCACCACCGGTGTGTTAGCCAATACCCGCACCTCCACCGGATCACGTTTGTCGGTTGGCTGTAAAAGCCCGCTCACCAAAGGAATCAAAGAATCTAATGCTGGTGGTATGGGCGGCGATGCGATTGCTGCTCAAGGCTACAGAGCGCTGGTCTTCCTGGGAGTGGTACCGGATGGTAAGCTGGCTGTCTATCATCTCGATCAGGATGGCGGACATCTGGATTACGAATCCGCAGCAGATTGCCGTGGTAAAGGCAATGAGGATACAGCTGCTTATCTTTTGGAAAATTTCGGTAAGGACACCTGTGTGATCAGTATCGGTCAGGCCGGTGAACAACTGATGGGGGCCGCTGGCATCGCAGTCACCGACGCAGAAGGCAAACCCTTCCGTCTGGCTGCCCGTGGTGGTGTGGGGGCTGTCATGGGTTCCAAAGGCTTGAAAGCCATTACAGTTCCTTTGCCACCCCGTAGTGGCAGAACGCTCAGCAAGGAAGCCCGACAACCGATCACAGATTTCAACAAACACGTGGCCACCAGCGAACGGGTCGGTGTGTTACGTAATTATGGCACTGCATCCACCGTGATGCCCGTCCAGGTGATGGGTGGCTTGCCTGTGCGCAATTTCAGCAAGGGTCAATTACCGGATGCAACCCCCATCGGTGGTGATTTCATGCGTGAGGTCATTCTGAAACGTGGTGGCGAAGGCAAAGCCACGCATGCCTGTATGACCGGTTGTGTGATTCAATGCTCAAATGCCTTTGCTGATGAGAAGGGTGAATTGTTGGCTGCCCCGGTGGAGTTTGAAACCATCGGTTTATGCGGTTCCAATCTGGAAATCGCCTCGCTGGATGGCATCGCCCGTATCAATCGCTTATGCAATGATTACGGGATGGATACCATAGAAACCGGTGCTACGCTGGGTGTCATGATGGAAGCAGCCGAAATGGAAGTTCTACCAGCCAGCATCAAGCGTGAAGATCTCCCACGTTTTGGGGATGTGGAATCAGCCCTCAAAGCTCTCAAGCAGGTACCGGAAGGCACCATCATTGGCAATCTGGTCGGCGGTGGTGTGGTGGCAGCTGGCATGGCGCTGGGTGTGAGGCACATCCCGGCCGTCAAGGGTCAGGCGATGAGTGCTTATGATCCACGCGTGGTAAAGGGTACCGCTGTCACCTATGCCACTTCCCCGCAGGGTGCTGACCACACCGCCGGGTTGACGGTCTTTTTCCCAATCGATCACCGTGACCCCAGTCTGGCGGTCAAGTTCTCCCGTATTGCGCAGATTCAACGGGCTGCTTACGATGCTCTGGATCTATGCGCCTTCAACACCAGTGCCACCGGTCAACGCCCCGATATCGTGGTGTCGATGTTGCGCAAAGTTTATGAGGTGGAGTTGCCGGACAATTATCTGGATATTCTAGGTCGCAAAGTCATCGACCTGGAACTGGCTTTCAACCGCGCTGCTGGATTAACCGCAGCCGATGACCGTATCCCGGATTATTTCAAGACCGATCCTCTCACCGAGGTGGTTCCCACCGTCTTTGATGTGCCAGATGCGGAATTGGATGCTATTTGGGCCAGCTGATGAATACTTTTGATGTCATCATCGTAGGTGGCGGATTCCTCGGGTTATCCACCGCCTACCAGCTCTCCAAAATGGGGGTGAAAACCCTCCTGCTGGAGGTTGGCGATATTGGTGGTGGCACTTCAGCGTCCTGCTCCGGACGGGCGCAAACCTGCGAAGGTCATCTGGACCCATTGAAAATCCAGATCATCCGCGATGGTCTGGCACGCCATGAAACCTTGGAAGAGGAATTAGGCGCAAGGTACGACTGGCGCAAGATTGGTCTCTTTCTGCTAATCAAGAGCGAGGATTTATGGCAGCGCTGGCAGGATCGTTCTGCCATCCTCACACCGGCGGGTATCCCAACGGAAGTAGTGGGCAGGGCTGCTTTGCAATCGGCAGAACCCAACTTGAATACCAGCCACCTCCTCGGTGCAGCCTATTCAGTCGAAGGGATGCTCGACCCATTGAAATTTTCGCTGGCATATGCCAAAGCTGCCCAACGACAGGGTGCTGTCATTCTGGGCAGGTCAAGAGTCACCGGTTTTGAGGTGAATAACAATGAAATCACTGCCGTAAAAACCAAAAATACAGTATACCATGCAGAAAAAGTGGCCGTCATGGCAGGAGCATGGACATCCAAAGTAACCCGCATGGCAGGCGTAAACGTCCCGGTTCATTTCACGCATGCAGAAGCCCTGGTGACCGAGCGCATCCCCTCCATGATCTTCAATAACGTGGAACTGGCTGATTTCTATGAAACCATCCATGGTAAAGCCAAAGCGGTTGCCATTGGTGTACATCCGCAATTAAATGGTACCCTGGATATCTCTGAAGCAGTAACCACCACCGACAAACTGAATAAAGGCGTCAGTGCCTGGGGTGTAACCTCCATCAGCAAAGAATTGGTGCGATTGTATCCTTTCCTGGAAAAAGTGCGCGTTGTGCGTACCTGGGGACGTCCCACCTCATTCACCCCTGATGAGGAACCGTTGATCGGTTGGGTACCGGAAGTCGATAATCTCTTCGTTGCTACCAGCCTGGTCATCACTATTACAACCATTCCTCTTCTCAGTGAGTGGATGGCAGTGATGTTACAGGGAAAAACACCTCCTGTTTCACTGGAAGAATATTCACCCGCCCGGTTTATTCAACAACCTGTTTATGTATGATATCTGGGTAAAATAAATCAAATATCTCTGCGTTCGTTAACAATTTAATAAATAAGTTTCTGGACAGATCAGGAACTTAACAAGGTGCTGACTATTCCTGGTTAAATTTTTATTCTAAAAGGATGTAAAAAAATGGAATTCACTGGATATATGGACTTTTGGTTTACCGACCGTCCTCTGATTGAGCGGGTAGAACCGTTCGCGAAATTAGGGGTAAAACGACTGGATGTATGGTGCTGGCGTTTGATAGATGTGGCTGGCATCGCAGAAGAATGTAAACGTCACGGTAGCATTCTCAACTCGACTTTCGATCATGATATGGGTTCTCTGGCAGACCCGGCAGACAATGAGAAAACATTGCGTACCTGGGCAGAGACCCTGGAGATGGCAGAGCGTTATAATATTGAACATCTCTTCATTTTCTCCAATCAGATCGATATTATTGATGGAAAAGAATGGTCAAAACGTCTGTCTGGCAATTATTCTGAACCTCTGCAGTATGCTAATCTTCTCGACCAGACTGAAAAAATTATGAAAATGGTCGAACAAACCAGCGTTGAAGTGTGGGTCGAGTGCCTGAATCAGAACCCCATTCAGGGAGACATTCTGGTGCGTGATCATGAACTGGCCGCCGATTGGGTGCGCCGCATGGATCATCCCCAATTCCGATTGGCTTTTGATTGCTATCATCAACAACGCAATGCTGGCAATCTGATCTATGGTATGGAAAAATTCTGGGGACTCTACCCTACCTTCCATATCGGCGATGTACCTACACGCAACGAACCAGGCACAGGCGAGATAAATTTTCCAAATTTAGTGAAAAAACTCAAAGAACTGGGGTATGATGGATTAATCGGCATGGAATTCCGTCCTTCAACAACCGAGGCGGAAGCCTTCGAAAAAGTAAAAGCAATTTTTCAAACTTAATGATTGGAGGGTAAATGGAAATTAAGGGAAAAACCGCTCTGATTACTGGTGGCGCTGTTCGTATTGGTAAAGCCATCACAATGGGATTGGCAAAGGCTGGTGCGAATGTTGTCATCAATTACAACAGCAATGCAGAAGAAGCCCAAAAAACAGCTCAGAAAGCGGAAGCCTTCGGTGTATCTGCTATGATTGTGAAGGCAAATATTGCTGAACTGGAGCAAGATCGAGAAATGTTTAACCAGATTCATGAAAAAATGGGGTTGGTGGATATTCTGATCAATAGTGCTTCCTTATTCCAAACCACGCCTGTCCCCACCGATGATTTCACCGCCTGGCATCTCGTCACCGGGGTGTTAATCAATGGCGCTTTTTATGTTTCAAATCTGGCTGCTAAAGACATGCTCTCCAAAAAAGAAGGAGCCATCATTAATATTGTAGACCTGACTGTTTGGGAAGCCTGGCCAAATTTCACGGCACACACTGTTGGAAAATCAGCTTTGTACGCGCTCAATCGTCAACTGGCACTGGAATTAAAACCATACGTGCGCGTTAATGCCGTCTGTCCCGGCCCTGTCCTGGCACCGCCCGATTACTCTGACGAAAAGATTGCCCGTACAGCAGCCAAAACTTTGCTGGATCGTTGGGGTACCCCGGAAGACGTCTCGCATGCTGTCAATTTCCTGATTGAAGCCGATTATGTGAATGCGGATGTGATCCGCGTGGATGGTGGACAACGTTATGCCACCAGAAAAACCGAAGCTGGGTAAAAGGAATTATTATGGATAATATACGTCGACTCAATCGATTATTCAAACCCGATGGTAAAGTGCTCATCATGGCGATGGAGCATTCCATCATCTTTGGCCCCACCAAAGGGCAGGTGAAACCGGGTGAGACCATTGTGAAGGCCATTCAAGGTGGTGTAGACGGTATCATGACCTCCTATGGCATGGCACGTCATTTCGCTAAAGAAATCTCCCCGGTAGGCTTAATCCTGCGATCCGATGGTGTTGCCACCATTTTAGGTCCGGATGTGGAAGCTCCGGTCTGGTTTGGAGTTGATGAAGCCTTACGGTTAGGAGCAGACGCTCTGTGCATTTCCGCTTATCCGGGCGATGAAAAAGAAATGCGCACCTTCAACAACCTGGCAGAAATCACCTCGAAAGCGCATCACTGGGGTCTGGCCGTCCAGGCGGAAATGGTGCCAGGTGGCATGCTGAGCACCCCCGAATATCGCACTGTAGAACGTGTGGCACTGGCTGCCCGAGCTGGGATTGAGCTGGGGGGAGACTGGGTAAAGGTTCCTTATGTGGATGGCTTTGAAAAAATAGTTGAAGCCTGCTACAAACCAGTCGTGATCATGGGTTCCAAAAAACGCAACACGGTAGAAGAATTTCTTACTGAAATGAAAAAAGCCATGGACGCCGGCGCAGCTGGTGGCACGATTGGCAGGAATATCTTTGAATCCGACAATCCCAGTGCCATGGCTGCCGCTCTGGCTGCCATCATCCATCAAGGCGTCTCTGTTGATGAAGCTGCTCGGATAGCAAAAGGATAAAGGATGGAAGACTTAATTCTCAGTTTGGATGTGGGTACCACTGTCATCAAAAGTGTCTTGATCAACACCCGCGGGGAAGAACGCAGCGTGGTGGAATATCATTGTGGTCAGATTTCCAAATCGAATGGCATTGTCGAACAGGACAACGAAGAATTGTGGAAAATGGTCATCGCCACCCTGCGTGATTCAAAAGCGCGGGTCACGGCTGATCAACGCATTCGCGGCATTGTGCTTTCCACCCAGGGCGGATCCGTTATTCCGGTGGATGAGAACTACATGCCCACCAACCACATGGTTACCTGGTTGGATTCGAGAGCGCTCCCCATTGTGCAGGAGTGGAGCAAAAATGGTACATCCCAGCGCGTACGCCAGATCAGTGGTTGGTCACCCCAACCCGGCTTGCCATTTTCAGTCATCGCCTGGTTTCAACGTAATGATCCCGAAACATTTAAAAAGACCAGTTACTGGTTGCCGGTGAATGCCTTTCTTAATTACCGGCTCACCGGACTATCATCCACCAATCCCTCCATGGCTGCCGAAATGTTGCTAACAGACATCCGCACCTGTGAATGGAATCAGGAATTATGTGACATTGTGGGAATCTCTACAGATCAACTTCCACCCGTATTTGCATCTACAGCTGTCGTGGGAGAATTAACGGAACAGGTTTGCCAGCAAACTGGTTTACCAAAAGGGTTACCAGTTTTTCAGGGCGGACAGGATCACTCGGCTGAAGCGCTGGCACTCGGGGTTACCGGCAGCGATCAGGGCTTCCTGGCTTGCGGTACCGCCTGGGTAATTAATGCTGTCACGCATCACGGCAATGTGGAGCAGATCCCACCGCAAATGGATCTTAATTTCCATGTCATCCCAAATCATTGGCTTGCTAGCCAGTTCCTGGGTGGATTTGGCGCATACCCGGAATGGATGCAAAAACAATTCTGGGAAAATCAGGCCGATAGCAGCAAGCGCGAAAACCGTTTTGCTGTCATGAACCAGGCACTGAGTGAACACAAACAACTGGATCCCGGCCTGCTCTTTCTTCCTTTAAATGGTTCTGCCTTCGCCCGGAATGTTCCACCAGGAGGTGGTTTCACCGGCCTTCGTCTGAATCACGAAGCCGTGGATATGACCAGGGCAGTCCTGGAAACATCCGCTTTCGAAGTGCGTTGGGCACTTGAATCCTTGGAAAAAGAAGGTACACAAATTCAGCAATTATGGATGATTGGTGGGGCTGCCCGTAGCCCTATCTGGCCGCAGATCATCGCGGATGTGAATGGGGTCACCGTATCGCTAACCACCTACAGCCACGGACCGGCCATGGGAGCTGCCATGCTAGCCTGTCTGGGATTGGGTATTTATCAGACAGTGGAAGAGTGTGCCCAATATTTTAAAATTCAGAAAATAGAAGTTCATCCAGACCTTGCATTAGGAGATTTCTATCAGAAGAAATTTGAAAAATATCAAAAAATCATACAGGAGCTTGTGTGGTAATGAGTTCCTCAGAGCGACTATCACCAGTATTCCTGAGTGAAATTCATGCCATCATGATTGACATCGATGGTACACTCATGCGAGGAAATCTGGCCCTTCCCGGTCTGGTGGAGTTTATTAATTTTTTAAATGTTCACAACATCCGGTTTCAGGTGGCTTCCAACAATGCCACTAAAACCCTGGCTGCTTACCAACAGAAGATCAATGCTTTTGGAACAAATCTCTCCATCGATAACATCCTGACCTGCTCCACCGTGACTGCCCTTTATTTACAGAAAAAATATCCGGGGGGTAAAGTTTACATGATTGGTCAATCCGGATTGGAAGAAGCGCTAACCCAGGTGGGTATCCAGATTATCGATGGCATGAATGGCAAGGCGGACGCTGTGGTAGTCGGTGGGGATTACAGTTTGACATACGAGAAGCTGAAATATGCCAGCCTGCACATTCAACAGGGTGCTGAATTCATCGGCACCAATCCCGATCTGCTCTATCCCACCGATGAAGGTCTCGTGCCGGAATGTGGCATGACCCTGGTGGCCCTCGAAACAGCCACTCAGGTCAAGCCTGTTATCATGGGCAAACCCAATCGCTTTATGTTTGACCTGGGAATGAAAAAAATGGGCGTACAACCCCATGAAACAGCCATGCTGGGTGATCGTTTGGAAACCGATATTCAAGGCGGAATAAATGCTGGTATGAAGACGATTCTGGTGGAAACCGGTGTTGACAACCAGGAAACGGTCATCTCCAAGGGTATCCAGCCTGATCTGGTCGTAGAGGACCTGTTTGAATTAATCTCTCTCTGGGCCGAGCAGCGATCACGAGGTACCTTTGCATAAGCACTTTGATGCCATCGTTGTCGGAGCCGGTTATATCGGGAGTTCTGCTGCTTATTATCTCAGCAAAGCTGGCCTGAAGACCGCCATTTTCGACCAGGGATCCATGGCAGCCGGGGCATCGCGTGCCAATTATGGCAATATCCAGATTCAGGATCTGGAACTGCAGTTCAGTGTACCAATGATTCAGATGGCACGCACCCGCTTTGCAACGCTCGAACAGGAACTGGATTGGAACCTCGGGCTGCGAAAACTGGGTGGTTTGCTACCCATCGAAAATGAAAATCAGTGGAACATCCTGGCAGAACGCGAAAAAGGTTTGCAAGCCATTGGCATAGCATCCGAGCTGATACCAGCTAATCACCTGCAGGAAGTTGAACCCTCCATTGATCCGACACGTCTTCTGGGTGGGCTATATCATGCGGATGAGGGTCAACTTGACCCTTTCCAGTTGATCAATGCCTATCTTACACGTTCCCGCCAATCTGGTCTTCAGGAATATTATCATTGCCCTGTCACCGGTTTTGAACTGGAACATCGTAAAATAAAATCCATCAAAACCCCTGCTGAAACTTTTTCAGCTGACAATATTGTTTTATGTACCGGGGCATATACCAATCAACTCGGAAAAATGTTAGGGCTTGAATGGGATGTATTGCATTATGTATTGGGTCAGGCGATGGTGACCGAGCCTTTACCTGTTCAAATAAGAAACCATCTGGCATCCGCCTCCTTCTTTGAGATGGGAGCTGATATTCCCAAAGGTGTTTTGCTTGCCAATATGGCCATCAGCCAATCCACATACGGCAATCTCCTGCTAGGCGAATCCATGTATGAGGCAGACCATTTTAAAACGCACATTCCAAATAATTCGCTGCCATGGATCGCCCGATCTGTCTTGAAATATTTTCCAACTTTCAAAAAACTGCGTATCCTGCGTGGCTGGTCAGCTGCCATTGCAGATACCAGAGATGGTCTTCCGTTATTAGGTCCAGTAGCAGGAATCGATGGTCTATATCTTGCCAGCGCTTTTCGCTCTACCGTCATCGTCACCTCTCTGGTCGGTGAAACTATCGCTCAATTGATCACCACCGGAACCAGTGAATTGGATATTCAAGCTTTTCTACCAGAAAGGAATGCTTATGTTTCGCATTAAAAAAACCAGTGATATGCTACCCGCCATCCAGCGCGGGGAACCCGTCAACATTACCGTCGATGGCAAACCGATTGAAGCCTACCAGGGTGAAACTGTAGCAGCTGCCATGCTCGCGGCTGGTATCCGAACTTTTCATAAGAGTCATAAAAATCAACAACCACGCAGTTTGTATTGCGGTATGGGGGTTTGTTATGAGTGTCTGGTCACCATTAATGGTGTTCATGCCCAGCGCGCCTGTATCACACCGGTGGAAGAAGGCATGCAAATTGAGACTTGCAAGGAGTTGGAATTATGATCGAATCGTATGAACTGGCTGTGATTGGTGCCGGACCCGCCGGCATGGAAGCAACGATCAGTGCAGCGGGTTTTGGTGTGAGTACGGTATTGATTGATAATTATCCACAACCTGGTGGGCAATATTTCATGCGTATCCCATCTGCTTTCAAAGTGGATTACGAAAACAAGACAGAAACTGCTGGACGAAATCTGGTCAACCACGTATTAAAAGTTCCTTCCCTGAAGATTCTGAATTGTTTGGTGTGGGGTCTTTTTCAGGAAGAGAATGGTAGCTGGCTGGTGGCACTTTATGGAGAAAATGCCCCCAAATATGTTCGGGTAAAGAACCTGATCCTATCCACCGGTTCGTATGATACCCCAGTAGCTTTCCCCGGATGGACTTTACCTGGTGTGGTCACCAGTGGTGGTACATTGGTAATGCTTAAGAATCAACGGGTTGCTCCCGGGAAACGTGCCCTCATTTCCGGTACAGGTCCACTTTTATTTTCAGTGGCAGCCCATTTAATTGAAGCCGGTGTGGAGGTGGTAGCGCTATGCGAAGCCAACCACATTCTACCACGTGGCATCAAGCATGCCTTTACCATGCTCAAACAATGGGACCGTTTGACTGAAGGTGCAAAATACATGAAAACGATCCTGGGGGTTAAAACTCCCTATAAAGTGGGTTGGTCAATCGTGGAAGCCAGAGGAGAGGAGGCGGTTGAACAGGCAATCATAGCAAAAATGGACAAATCCGGTCACCCCATTCCAGGAACGGAAAAGGTCTTTGAAGTAGATCTGGTAGTGAGTGGGTTTACCTTAACCCCCAACACCGGCTTACCTCGCATGATTGATTGCGAAATGACCTACCAGGCCGGTAAAGGTGGTTGGATCCCCGTGCGGGACGCCGATTGCCAGACCAGTTTGCCTGGGGTTTATGTGATCGGAGATGGTGCTGGTGTGGGTGGCGCTGAAAATGCCCGCCTGGAAGGGAAGATCGCTGGTGCATCGGTGGCGAAGAACACCGGGCATCTCAGTCCCAGCCGCGAAAAGCAGATCCGTGCTGAAATTCAGCCTGGTTTACACAAGCAGCAACGCTTTGGTGGTCTTCTTAGTGATCTCTTCACACCGTCCGTTGGATTGGTTTC
>JACZIY010000516.1 GCA_014860845.1 Anaerolineaceae bacterium | reverse complement strand
TTTGGAAAAGAAACAATTGAAAGTTGATATTACGCGTAGAAAATTTAAATGTTCTGGAAAAGTAATAGAAATATTTTAAACTGATAATAATTTTTCTAAATCTATATTTAAACCGACTGCGTCGAATGGTGATTGAATTATTTTACATGATTATGAAGCGAAAGAAAGGATTAAATATATTTAAAAAAATAAATAAATCTGGGATTCCCTTGTCATAAAAGAATCCCAGTTTGATTGTATTATTCTCTGGTTATCCAGGTTCCAGTTTCACCTTTTAAAGCTCTACCAATATTCTCGGGATTGGTGATTAAAGCTTTCTTGCCACCATTTTCCAGGAATTTGATAATTGCTTCAATTTTTGGCAACATACTGCCTTTGGCAAAATGACCATCTGCAGCATATTGTTTTGCTTCTTCTAAGGTTAACTTTTCGAGCCATTTTTGATCAGGCTTATTAAAATTAATGGCTACTTTCTCAACTGCCGTGCTGATGACAAACAAATCAGCGCTAATCATGGTTGCCAATAAGGATGAACCAAAGTCTTTGTCGATAACAGCCTCAACCCCTTCAATATCACCATTTGGTTCGCGTACAACCGGAATTCCGCCACCACCAACGCCAACCACAATGATACCTGCTTCAATCAACGCTTTGATGGCATCTTTTTCAAGAATATCAATTGGTTTTGGTGATGCTACTACTCGTCTCCAGCCACGTCCTGCATCTTCAACAACAACCCAGGCATCTTCGTTTGCACGTCTTTTGGCTTCTTCTTCACCCATGAATGACCCGATCGGTTTGGTAGGATGTTGGAATGCTTCATCATTTCTATCAACGACTGTTTGAGTCACAACCGCAGCTACTTGTTTATCCATCTTGCGGTTTTTGAATTCATTGGTCAAAGCTCTGGCAAACATATAACCGATTGCGCCTTGTGAATCAGCACCACAATAATCCAATGGAACCTCATGTAATTCATGGGATGAGAGTTCGGATCTTCGAAGGATGAAACCAACTTGTGGTCCATTTCCATGCGTGACAACAACGTTCCAACCCTGAGCAATCATTTCAGCGATATGATGCATTGATTCTGCACCAGCTTCATATTGATCAGGAACTGTTTTGTGGTGATTGTCTTTAATGAGAGAATTTCCACCTACTGCAACTACTGCTACGCCTTTACTCATAAAACTTCCTCCAATAATATATTTTTATTGACCCATGGTTAAAGCATACACGGCGCTACATATATGCATTTTATTTTCCGCTTCATCAAAAATAACTGATTGTGGACCATCCATTACACCATCTGTTACTTCAACACCACGGTCTGCCGGTAAAGGATGCATAAAGATCGCGTCTTCTTTGGCCAGAGCCATTTTTCTTTCATCTGTGATCCAATGTTTGTACTTGTTAATTATAACACCAGCTTCATTTGCGTCAGTGGTAACCATCCAGGGACCCCAGGATTTTGGATAAATCACATCAGCATCTTTAAATGCTGCGTCCATATCATCTACCACTTCAAAACCTGCCCCAGCTTTTCTTGCTTCTTCTTTTGCGCGTTCGATTGTCTCATCAGCAAGTTTGAATTCAGGTGGATGTGCGAGAACTAAATCGACACCAAAACGAGGGAATTGTAATGCCATTGAATTGGGTATGGACAATGGTTTCTGGTAAGACTCAGCATACGCCCATGACATAACAACTTTCTTCCGCTTCAAATTTCTCCCTTTTTTCTCCATGATGGTCATTAAATCTGCCAGAATTTGAAAAGGATGATAGAACTCACATTGCATATTGAATACTGGCGCAGGAGAAGCTTCTGCTACCAGATTCATATATCGGTTTCCAATTCCCCAATCTACGTGCCTGATGGCAATACCATCGTAGATCCGACCCATTATCTGACCGATCTCCCTTTCGGTATCACCATGCGAAATCTGCGTGGTTCGGCTCTCAATGAATGCTGGATGTCCACCTAAATGAGCAAAGGCCGATTCGAAAGCCGAGCGTGTGCGAGTACTGCTATAGAAGAATAGCAAAGCCAATGATTTATCACGTAAGTATGGGGTTGGTTGACGCATGGCACGCTTCATTTTTAAATCCCACGCCACGTCTAAAATGGTATCAATCTCTTCTTTTGAGAAATCGAGATCGGTGATGAAGTCACGTCCTTGTAAACTTGTTTGCATTTCTTTTACCTCCAAAAATATGATTAATTTATTAATCCCAGGTTGAAATTGGAATTATTTTTTCAATTGCAAATTTACCATGGATGGTATCAAAGCATAAAATGCTGTCGACCGAACCATATCATCGAGAGAAACAGAATCATTGATGGTGTGAGCTGTCTCCTCATCACCTGGTCCAAATCCAATGCTGGGGATTCCTGCTTTTCCTGCCCAATAGATGCCATTCGTGCTGAAATTCCATTTTCCTGCAGGTGCATCATCTAAACCAATCAAATTGCGAACCTCCAAGCCTGCCAATACTAATGGATGATCTGCATCTATTGCCCAGGCTGGAAAATACTTGTCCACCGGGAATACAAATCCAGTGTAAGAAGGTTCATCATAAAATAATTCTTCAACTGTGACTCTGTCTTTGAAATCCTCAGGTATCAAGGCTTTCACCTGAGCAATTGCCTGTTCTTTCGATTCTCCAAATGTCATACGACGATCAATATAGATAATCGCTTCATTAGGAACTGCATTAATGCTGGGCGTTTGAACTACCATGTCACTGACTGTAATTTTTCCATGCCCCAAAAACTCATGATCGCCTAACTGGGGTTCCAGGTCACGAATGCTTGCGATGACAGGAATTAGAGCATAGATGGCATTGTCGCCCAGATGATTACTGGCAGCATGGGCACTTCGCCCTTTCGCAGTCACTTTCATTTCGATGCGGCCTTTGTGGCCTCGGTAAACATTCATTTTTGTTGGCTCACCAATAACAACAAAATTCGGACGAATTTTTGGATCGACCTCTACAAAGGAATTAGGAGCAATACCATCGCACCATTCTTCCATATTCCCAAAATAATAAGCAGTCCAACCATCTAACAGACCAAGCTTATTGGCGATTGATAATCCATAGACCATTCCAGGTGTACTGTTCTTTTCATCACAGGCACCTCGCCCATAAAAAATTCCATCTTCAATTTTTCCAACAAATGGATCATGAGTCCACTCTTCAGGATCGCCAATACCAACAGTATCGATATGGGAGTCAAACACCATGACTTTCATACCGGATCCGATTTTACCCATGATATTGCCCATCACGTCAAACCTGACTTCATCAAAGCCCAATTTTGTCATTTCTTCAGCAATCCGCTCTCCAACTGGACCAATTTTGGAATCCATACTGGGGATAGCAACGATCTCGCGAAAGAAATTTATGATGTCAGGACGTGATGCTTCAACGTTTTCAATAACTTCTTTTACTTTATCTCTACTGACCATTGTAGATCTCTCCATTCAAATTTTTGAACTGATTATTTTAATTCACCTACTCGCCTCACGACCTGGAAGCGAAAATAGCCTGGTAAAAAGTAACTATACGAATAATCTATTATTTTTGCATCTGTTGAATACAAATACGCCTTAAATAACAATAAAACATCACCCCTTTGAATTTGCAAAGCACGTGCAATACTTGATGACGCTGCCTCAGCATGTATGATTGTTTTTGATACCGATAAGTCTATTCTTTCACTTTCAATTAAACGATCAAGAACCGAGCCAGTAAATCCTGCTGCCAGATCATCATTCGTAAAAATAGATTCGGGGAGAACATCCACCAGGTAGGCTACTGGACGGTTTTCAGTATTAATGACACGAGAAATTTTTATTAATGGCGTATTTTCCTCAACATTGAGATTTTTTGCGTAATATTCATCCGCATTAATCTGGGTAATCACTAAATCACCCATTTTTACATCCAGACCAATTTTTTCTGCCAGAGTTTCAATACTTTCTAAAACCTCAAGGCCCGTTTCAATGACCTGAATGGGTCCAACAACAAAAGTACCCACACCCTGACGCCGACGAATGATTCCCTGACCTTCGAATGTTCTCATGGCTTCTCTTAAAGTAGCTCTCGAAACGCCTAACATTTTTGCCAACAAGGGTTCAGATGGCAACTTATCTCCGTGAGGTATGGTAGATATTACATTTGCCAACTCATTTTGTAAACGCTGAAAAGATGTTAGTGAACTTTTTTCATGTGTATCCTGCATTTGTGCCATTCAATGACTCCTTCAATCTTCAATAATCACTGGTATGAATTGGAATTTATTTACGTCTACCAGACCTTTATCTGATAATCTCAATTCTGGGATAACAACCAAACCTAATAAGCTTAATTGCATATTAGGATTATTCAACTTACAACCGCATGCTTCGAAACCTCTTAAGACAGAGGAAGCCTTACTGGAGACAATTTTTGCATTTTGATTGGACATTAATCCAGCAATAGGGAGAGCGACTTCCCCAATAATTTCACCATCTTTGATTACAACTTGCCCTCCGCCAATTTCTGCTAAGCGATTGACGGCTAGAGCCATTTGTTTATCATCGGTTCCTGTAACAATTAAGTGGTGAGAATCATGTGCAACCGTTGTCGCAATCGCACACTTACCTTTGAACCGGAAACCAGTAACGAATCCATTTGATACAGAACCGGATTTGGTATGTCGTTCGACAACTGCGATTTTTGCGATATCCTGATCCGGATCAAGCAAAAGACGTCCATCATGTATGGGTAGAAACATTTTTAAATGTTTTGTTGGAGCCTGGTTTTCAATCACGCCAATAACATTAACCTGAGCAGAACCCACTTTTGTTGTATTTAATTGGAATATTTCAGGTGAAATCGGTGTTTTAATATTAACAGAATGAATAGCCCATTCTGGGTATTCCATTTCAGGAAAATCAATCAAATTATCACCCTTCTGGGCAACGATTGATCCTTTGGCTATTACCAAATCTGGGAGAAAATTCTCCAAATCAGAGACGAGAAGAATATCAGCATATCTTCCAGGAGCAATTTGACCAATTTCAGTTTCCAGACCAAAATAAGTTGCAGGGTTGATGGTTGCCATCTGAATTGCCATCATGGGGGAAACACCTTGTTCTATTGTATGCCGTAATACCCGATCCATATGCCCATCTACAACCAGAGTAGCTGAATGGGAATCATCTGTGCATAAAATGAAGTTTCTTGCTTCTAATCCATATTCTGTGATCGCTTTCACCTGTTCCTCAACATCGTGCCAGGCTGAGCCGTAGCGCATCATCACCTTCATACCCTGTCGAGCTCTCGCAAGCGCATCAATAGTTCGGGTGCCTTCATGGTCATCCTGCGCACCACCAGCGACATAACCAGAAAAAGGTAATCCCAAATCCGTGGAAGCATAATGTCCACCAATCACTTTGCCAGCGAGCCGGGTAATTTCCATTTCAGTATGCAATTTATCATCATTATTGGTCACACCAGGAAAATTCATCATTTCCCCTAAACCAATAATTCCATCCCATTTTATGGCTTCAGCAACATCATCAGCAGAAATCGATGCGCCTGGGGTCTCAAAACCTGGAGCAGAGGGAACACAGGAAGGAACCTGCACAAATACATGATTGGGTTGTTTTAAAGCTTCATCCACCATCAGCCGAACGCCCTTGAGTCCAAATACATTCGCAATTTCATGGGGATCAACCATCATGGTGGTAGTTCCTCTGGGAAGAACTGCCCGTACAAATTCTGTAACAGTCAACATTCCCGATTCAACATGCATATGTCCATCAATTAATCCAGGAACAAGATATTTCGATTCTGCATCCAAGACCGTTGTATTTTCACCGATACAATGCTCGGCATTCTCTCCTACATAAGCTATTCGCTGACCAGCGATAGCAACATCAATATTGTCAATAATTTCTCCGGTTTGAACACATACCCACCTGCCGTTTTTTATCACAAGCGAGGCGGGTTGTCTTCCCATTGCAACATCGACAAGTGTCTTGCTATCCTTTTGCTTGAATGAATCCATAAAAAAACCTTTCTTTTTGATTACTCGGATAATAATCTGGATGCAGCTTTGTTATGAGCAGAAATTAAGTTTGGTAAATCAATATTCACTAATTGTTGATCTTTTACAACGATTTTTCCATGCACAACATTCAAATCAACATTTCCAGGTTGGCAAAATACGATTGCAGCGACTGGATCATGCAAAGCCCCCGCATATTCCAGACGGTTCAGATTGATCGCAATAAAGTCTGCACATTTACCTGCCTCGAGAGAGCCAACATCTTTGCGGCCAAGAACTGCTGCGCCACCTATTGTCGCTAATTCTAAGGACTGACGTGCGGTAAATAACTTT
>JACZIY010000515.1 GCA_014860845.1 Anaerolineaceae bacterium | reverse complement strand
GATCCGCGATTTGCTGAGGAGAAGTGACGCGATGAACACTGGAGGAATGGAGGAGTGCAGCGGTGGCCAGCCTGTAGCAGCTAGCGCCCAATTTGCGTTACCCGGTTTTGGCAAACCCCAAGGGATTGTATGTTGGGGTTTGCAAATACCGGGATGACTGCGGATGCTTTTCCGCAGTAGCAAATTGTCCGGGCGCGGTACAATGCGATTCTTTTTCCGCTTTGTAAGCTGCAAGGGCTGAGCCATCCACAAAGGACGGAATGACGGAAGGTGAAGTGCGGAGCGGTATTAGAAGTGGAGTCGGATCTGGAATTGTGTTTCCTCTGGTGCCGGTAAAGGAATCGAAAGAGATGCAAGAAAGCACGGCAGCCGCGGCCGGCGGCGCTGCTCGGAGATGAGATCGAGGCTAACGGCTTGCGTTACCCGCTGGTGGGCGGGACGAGAAAACGCCATTTTGCCGGAATCAACTCCAAGCCACACAAAGTGCCTGAAAACGTGCCGAAGCCGGAAAGAAACAAAAATTTATTTTTCCAAAAACACCTGAAAAATGAAACATACCTGATTTTGGATACGAGTTAGTTTTTATCATTATAAGGTAGGGATTAGGTTCCTGGTAGTCAAAGCAACCATGGGATTGTCTGATAAACCCATTATTTGCTCATTATTTTTGCTTTCGATATTTTATTTCTGCTTGCTACTTTATTAATCAGGTATTTATAGAGAATTATCAGTCACAATAACTTTCTCACCTGTATAATTGGGGAATGGACGATTTGCAAAACCATGCTGCTGCCCGGCTGCTGCTCTTAGTTGATGAACCCCACCACGCTGACAGGCTAACCAAAGCACTCCGGCCGGATGGTTATCAATTCGATACGCTGCTCTTTGATCAGGTTCCATCCCTCCTTGATCAGCTGCCGGTACCGGATTTATCAATTCTCTGGTTTCCCTATGCCACCCCGGAAGTGCTCTCGGAATTTAAGAACCTGGTTTCGTCGGTACGCGCATTAGGCCAGCCCACTCCCGTACCCGTTTTGCTGATCATTGATAAATACGGCATCGATTATATTGAACCGGGCTTTCAACTGGGGATCAGTGATATCCTCACCCGTCCGATTCACCCGCTCGTACTGCGCCAGCGTATCAGCCTTTTATTACAGGCCCGCCAGACCGAACAGGCCATTGCCCGTTATCAGAAAAGCCAGCAGTCGCTTCTTCAGGAAAAAGAACGCTTTCGGACCGTAGCCGATTTTACGTTCGATTGGGAGTACTGGCAGGATCAGCGCCGCAACCTGCTCTACAATTCCCCCTCCTGTAAACGCATTACCGGACGGGCGGCGCAGGATTTTATTAAAAACCCTGATCTCCTGATGGATATCGTCCACCCGGACGATCGCGAACGCGTTAGCAGCCATTATCTGGTCGAGGAAAACCAACCCCAGTCGGCTTCCCTGGATTTCCGAATTCTGACCAAAGACGGGCAGGAACGTTGGATCGGACATGCCTGCACGCCGGTTTTTGACAGTCAAAAGCAGCCGGCTGGCCGCCGGGTCAGCAACCGCGACATAACCGAACGCATAAATGCCGAAAATTCTGTCCTACGCGCCGAGCGTATGGCAGCCATGGGACGCCTGACCGCCTCGTTGGCACATGAAATTAATAACCCTCTGCAGGCCATGTACAGCAACATTGAACTGATCAGCGACTTTCCCCTCGATGGTCAGGAGCAGCAGCACCATCTTGGAATAATTCGTCAGGAGACCGAACGGTTGATCCGTATTGTAAACTCAATTCTTGAATATTCCCGTCCCCGCCGTGCAGACCCGCAGCTGGTATCAATTGCCGGTCTGCTCAACCATGCCATCGAGCTGGTAGGTAAAAAATTAAGCTCATCACAAATTACCGTCCATCTCGATTTACAGCCGGACCTGCCGGAGTTGTTTGTTTCGCCAGACCAGCTCGAACAGGTCTGCTTGAATTTGATCATCAATGCAACTGAGCATATGGCTCAAGGTGGCACATTGGAAATTACTACCCAGGCGTTAAAGGATCTGGTTGAAATCTCTTTTCAGGACAGTGGAGAGGGCATACCACAGCAGGAACTGGAATTGATTTTTGAACCGTTTTATACCACCAAGGCAAACGGCACCGGCCTCGGGCTGGCGGTCAGTCAGAACATTATCCGTCAGTTCGGAGGACAGATAAACGCAGTCAGTCAGCCGGGAAAAGGCTCTCTTTTTACCATTTCTTTACCGCTGCCGGAGGAAACATGAACCCTTCAACCTACCGTTTATTAATCGCCGATGATGAAGAGCATACCCGTTCTGCATTGGTACGCGCCTTTCAACTGAAAGGATATTATTGCCGCGGCGCGGCTGATGGCAGGGATGCACTTGATATCCTCAGCCGGGAAGATTTTGATCTCCTGCTGCTTGACCTACGCATGCCGCACATAGATGGTATTCAGGTCATGAAAACAGCCCGGGAACGGCATCCCCAATTAATTGTGATTATTCTGACAGCGCACGCCTCTATGGAGAGTGCTATTACAGCAGTGAAGGCTGGCGCCGCAGATTATCTGATTAAACCGCAAAGTATTAACGATCTTGAAATTGCCGTCCAGCAGGCTCTAAAAAACCGTGCGCCTGATTTAAAACGGAAACAGTTAATTTCCTTTATGCAGCAAACCCTGGATTCGTTGAAAAATGATGAGCAGCTAAATGCACCGGATGCTAATAGCGGCATTCTGATTGATCCGCATCACCGCCGGATTACAATCCGCACTGACGGCACGGAACGCGTTGTCAGTCTCACCGAAGACCAGACCAAAATCCTGCAGTACCTCAACGGACAGTCCGGTAAGGTCACAACCTGCCGCGAAATCGCCATAAATGCACTCGCTTATCCTGATCTCAGTGAAAAGGAAGCCGAAAGCATGGTGCGCCCCCATGTGCTGCGAATCCGCCGGAAAATTGAGTCAAATCCTGAAAAACCGCAAATCCTACGCACCATCCGCGGTTGCGGATACGTTTTCTCGCTTGATGAAGATCCTCCTGATTAAAATTTGAACCAGGAAAACTTGACCGGATTCCTGATCAAAAGGTTGTAATACAACTGCAATCATATTGCAATAATAGTCTACTCGTATCTCCCTATAATCAACCATGGAGCTTTGTGCTCCATACCCAAACCAATCTGATATCTGGAGGACAAATTATTATGTTGGATACTGGCAATACCGGTTTTATGCTTGTTGCTACCAGCCTGGTGATGTTAATGACACCCGGTCTGGCTTTTTTCTATGGCGGTCTGGTCGGACGCAAGAACGTACTCACAATTATGATTCAAAGTTTTGTATCGATGGGTATTACCACCATCCTGTGGTTTGTAGTCGGCTACTCGCTCTGTTTCAGCGGCGACGTGGGAGGTGTGATCGGCAACCTGGATTATGCCTTTTTAAGAGGTATCGATATTAACAGCATGTTTGCCGCGGCAGGTATACCAACTTTTGTGTTTATTGCCTACCAGATGATGTTTGCCATCATTACACCGGCTCTCATCACCGGCGCTTTTGCCAACCGGGTTCGTTTTGGTGCCTACCTGATTTTCATTGTCGCCTGGCTTTTACTGGCCTATTTCCCGATGGTCCACATGGTCTGGGGTGGCGGCATCTTACAGCAATGGGGCGTACTCGATTTCGCAGGTGGTATTGTGGTGCATAATATCGCCGGTATGGCTGCCCTGGCTTCGGTAATTTACGTTGGTAAACGCATCTATCCCGATAAAGGTCCGCACTCCATCCCGTTGGTAGCCCTGGGAACCGGTTTGCTCTGGTTCGGCTGGTACGGCTTCAATGCCGGCAGCGAATTAAAAGTGGATGCAGTTACCGCCACCGCTTTTCTGAACACCGATATAGCAGCATCTTTCGCCGGGATCGTCTGGCTGATTATCGCCTGGTTCTACGAAAAGAAACCCAAATTCATTGGCCTGTTGACCGGTGCTGTGGCTGGTCTGGCTACCATCACCCCCGCTGCCGGGTTTGTGACTCCCACAAGTGCCGCCATCATCGGTATTGTCGCCGGTGCGGTATGTTACTTCGCGGTCAGTTTTAAGAACCGCTTGAAACTGGACGATGCTCTCGATGTCTGGGGCGTGCATGGCGTGGGTGGCTTTATTGGTATCATTCTTCTGGGTATTTTTGCGGATACCTCAGTGAATGCATCCGGCACAGACGGCCTCCTGCTCGGCAATGCTTCCTTCTTCTTTAAAGAATTGGTTGCTGTTGTGGCGACATCGATATATGCCTTTGGTATTTCATTTGCCTTGCTCTGGTTGATTAATAAAATCACACCGGTGAAAGTTTCCCTTCATGATGAGGAAAATGGCCTGGATGAAGCCCTGCATGGTGAAGCTGCTTACGAGATGATTTAGATATTTTCTTGCTGCTTTACGCGGCTTTTCCCCTGAGACCTCCATCTAATTGACTCGTGATGGAGGTCTTTCAATTTTATGATTAGTTTTTTCTGAAAATCTTAAAAACAATCAGAGCTGCGCGTGAAGGTTAGCGGGTAGCGTTAAAGCCGGAACGCGCTTTTGAAAGGGGGGTATGGCACGCGCCAGGGGGTCCTTCGGAAACAGTCTTCACCTATCGGCTCGGCACCTTCGGCGGACGCGAGCTGCCGGCGCTGTTCGGGAATGAAATCGATCTTAATGCCAGGTCAGCTCTTTAAGGGATGTGCTGGGGATGTAAAAATCGATTCGGGAGAAGGATGCTGTCTGGTGTGGATTGGACAGGTGGAATAGAACAGAACGACGTGGATTCGCGCGTGAAAACGACCTGCAGGCGAGCGAAGCCCTGAGCGAAACGAAGTGCTGAGTCCGATCCGACGTGTTTTTGTGTTTCTTCTTTGCGGATTGATTTACAAGTAGGCAAATAAGCGCTGGGGTATAAGTCCAATGATGAGCCGGCTAATCAAGTAATATTAGAAATTAAAGCTTATTACAGGTATCCAACCTGGTTTATATA
>JACZIY010000514.1 GCA_014860845.1 Anaerolineaceae bacterium | reverse complement strand
CAAATGGGAACACGATCAGGACAGCCATGGAACCCATGTCACCAGCACGATTTTGGGCTATCAATATGGCACATCTATGGTCAACGGTGTTGCACCGATGGCAACTGTCATTCCAGTGAAAGTACTCAATCAAAACGGTTCCGGTTGGTCCTCTGTTGTGGCCCGTGGCATCACCTATGTAGCTGATTTAAAAAAGGACGGGTATTTAGGAGATTCTCCAGTCGTGATTAATATGTCATTAGGTGGTTCAGTATTGGATTCGATGGAAAAAGAAGCTATTGACTATGCTATATCTGTGGGTGTCATCATCGTTGCATCTGCTGGAAATGAAGGCACAGCAGGTATGGGGTATCCTGGAGCATACGAGCCTGTAATATCTGTAGCTGCTTCTGGTTGGGTTGGAGAATGGACTGCAGCAAGTTGGTGGCGATTACTAGATGTGGCAGATTCAACCAATCCTGCAGATTTCTATATCACCGATTTCTCCAGCCGTGAACTTGGCGGACAGGACCTGGATGTGGCAGCACCCGGATCATGGATTGTGGGTCCATATAAGATCAACAGTGGCAATACACCCTCCTATTATTATTTAGGTGGCACATCCATGGCTTCTCCGCATGTAGCGGGAATTGTAGCATTGATGGCACAGAAATATCCTGCTTTGATGGCTGCAGATGCTGAATCCATTCTTGAAGGATCAGCGATTTATCTGGCACCAGGATGTAGAGTAGTGGATGGTGAAGAATTTTGTTGGGATGCTGATGCAACCGGTGCTGGTCTGGCAACAGCTGATGCAGCTTTAGCTGATACTCCATAATTTTATATCAATTTCTACTTATAGCCCCTGAGAATCATATCTCAGGGGTTTTTCATTTTTAAAGAGACTGGAAAAATATTCTGACTTATAATTTATGGAATATAAAGCAAGGTTACTGAACAGAAAAAGAATATGCCTGAACAAAATAGACTTTTTATTTTTCCTAAATCAGTCATCCAATCTATTTTTATTCGGTCAGGATTGCTCTTTTTGTCCTTGTTTACGTTAATTTCTCTTATGTTATTCCTGTTGCCTTATGATCAAACCTCTTTTTATCTCAATCATCTCGCGTCGGACGGACAACTGGAGAGTTTTACACCATTATTATTCAAGGTTATCCAGATCCCTGTTTTAATCCTGAGTGCATTATTACTTGTCATAACTATTTATGGTTTTATACGGATTAATCAAACCAAGAAATTCTTAAATCACACAAAACTAACTTTATCCAATTTCATAAAAAACTTTCCTTCCAGCTGGAAGAGACTCTTTACTGATTGGATTTCTTTTTGTGATCGTAAAGTTTTACTGTCTTTACTAGCAATACTTGTTTTATCCTTCTTAATGCGTATTTTCTTAATTTACCGTCCCATGGGACATGATGAAGCTTATACAGCTGTTGTTTTTGCTTTTGAACCTATTGCGAATGGATTATCGGATTATCATTTTCCAAACAACCATGTTTTTCACACCTTACTTGCACACCTTACATATAGACTTTTTGGTCCAGGAGAATGGTCCATTCGAATGCCTGCGTTCATTGCCAGTGTTTTATTAGCTCCGAGTGGATTTATTCTTGCCAGACGTTGGTATGGTAAGCATGTGGCCTGGTTATCAGGCATTTTGATAGCTGTACTACCAGATACAATTCATTATGCTGTCAATGCGCGTGGATACTCGCTCATGGCGCTTTTCACCCTGCTCACTTTTATCCTGGCACTGTATGCAAGACAACAAAAAAACGAGGCAGCCTGGTTCCTGTGTGTCATTACAGGTGGATTGGGTTTTTATACCTTGCCTATCATGGCTTATCCCCTGGCCATTATCTATAGCTGGTTTGGATTATCCTGGATATTAAAATTATATGGGCAGGGTTATTCAAGCATCAGTTTTCTATTTCATATCCATGTAACCGGGATATCCACAGTAATTTTTGGTCTTCTGCTCTATATACCAATCTTTCTCAACTGGGGATTCAATAGTCTTTTTGGGAATCCTTATGTGTCAGCAATGGATCCGACCCTTTATTCTCAAACCATTCTTTCCCGGTTTTCTGAATCATGGCTGGTGCTCAACCAGGGTGATGTGCCTGGTTTTGGATATATATTGATTGCTGGTTATATTCTTTCAATAATTTTCATTGGAAAATCAGTACGGATAAAATTCCAAATTCATTTCTTAGTTTGATCATAATCGCGTTATTGCTGGTGACTCAGCGTCCTAATGTTTTCAATCGTACCTGGCAATTTTTCTACCCCCTGGCATCCATCTGGGTGTCTGCAGGATGGGTAGCATTGGTTGATGAAATTCTTCGTTTCAATCAAGGCAAAAGTAGTAAAGTTCAGGTAATCATCACAGGATTAATTGCGTTTTTATTCTTCATCAATGGATTTACCTATTTACAGGATCAGATACCCACAAGTGTCAAAGGTTATGGAGATATTGAACGAGCCAGCGTGTTTATCATGAATGAAGTAACCCCTGATGATATTGTAATCATTACAGCTCCTGATGATGCTCCCATATGGTATTACTTTGAGAAATACGGATTCGGCGGGGAATATTTCTTAAAGGTTCGACCATTCAAATTAGCATACATTGCTGTGACCAAGACAGACGATCAAACAGTAGAACAAGTAATTTTGGATAGAGGACCTGATATTGTTTTTTTCGATATGACATCGAAAGTAAAAATTACGACTTTTAACTCACTTGATATTTATAAAATCAAGGCAAATGCAGAGGTGGTCGAAAAAATTTTTGGAGACAATTTTAAACCCTGAATAAATCCAGTTTTAATAATTTAAGCTTTGGTATAACAGAATTTTAGTTTTTTAACAGTCTACCGGGGAATAATCCATTTATTTCTTAGCTACCACAGTGAATAGAGTATCAGTCTGCTTTACCGGTTCAAAAGTGAACTCACTATAAAAGCTCACCTCATGGAACCCGGCAGATTGGAATAGATCCAGCGCCTGAGTCTGGGTGTAGGATCGGGTTGCTGGTGAGCGTTGGTGGAGTTCTTCTTTGACAACCTGGTCATCAATGATTAACTGGTAAACATCCTCAGTTCGTTCACATTCCGTCGCTGGGTCATACCAGGAACGGGCAATGCGG
>JACZIY010000513.1 GCA_014860845.1 Anaerolineaceae bacterium | reverse complement strand
GTACTGGGTACACGAGATTTTGAATTTGCTCAGATTTCAACAGGTGCTATTGAATCCTCACAAATTAATCCTGAGACTTTAGAGTCCATATTATGCCCTGGGTTATTTTTTGCGGGGGAGGTTTTGGATGTATTTGGGCCTTGTGGTGGATTTAATTTACACTGGGCATTTATTTCAGGAATTATAGCCGGTCAGTTGAAAAATTAATCTGCAACTGTTTTAAACCTAATCACAATTTGAGAAGAATTATTATTGTTTTCATCTAAAAATTTTAAAAAATTTTCAATGGCAGCTTTCATCTTCATAGAATGATCAATTCCAAATCTATAGGATAAAAAACCAGGATTTGTTTGGATATATTTTTGTATTGATAGTAGACCTACTTCAAATTCGTGCATTGTTGATGGTTGGTTTCGTAGAAATAACGAGCCTACCGGTAATTTTAAATTCCGTTTAAATACATCCATTATGACAGGATGCTCTATTAAGAACGAAAGATCTTTCAAGTTAGCAGTATTAACTTTTGTCTCTTTTCCATCCTTATCTATGAGGATAAAGTCCAGATCTTTTTTAATGTACTGGTCCGGATTGATAATTTCTTCAGCAGGCAACAATTCGGAAATTTTGTCCATAATTATTTTGGCACCATCATTCATCGATTGTTTTAACGAATTATCTTTAGAAAAAATCTCATCAAATGGTAATAATTTTCCAATCTTCATCCTTACTTTTGGCCGTTTAAGTGAAAGAGCCTTTTGCAAAGCACCGTTCATTCCAATAAATCCAATTGGAACAATCGGAGCTTTCGATTTATAAGCGATCCAGCTTGTACCAATTTTTGGTTCTTTTAGATTTTTTTCCCAAATTCCACCTTCTGGAAAAATACCAAGGACTCCATCTTGCGCCAAAACTAATAAAGCATTATTTAAACCTTTTTGGTCTATTTGACCCCGCATAATTGGTATAAATTGATACAAACTTGTTATAAATGACATTCTTGGATCAATGGGTATATCCCCTGTCCCTAAATATTCTAATGGATGGGGCGTGAAAATAACCATTAATATTGGTTCGAGAGCAGATACATGATTTCCGACAACGATATATGGACCATTTTTAGGAAAATTTTCCAAACCAGTAATTTCGATTTTAACTAATAAACCAACTAATACCCTGGTAAATTCTTTTAAAATTCGCCTGATAAATATTCTGCGTGGGTATTTAATCAGCTTTTCATGTCCCATAAATTTATTCGGTAGATGCTAATTTGGCTTTTAACGCTTTCCCTCTATCATCTGAGTTGAGAATTCGTTTGCGGATACGAAATACACCTGGGGTTACTTCTAGAAGTTCATCATCTGCCAGGAATTCCATAGCTTCATCGAGTGATAATTCGCGCGGTGTTGTTAGTCGATATTCGAGATCTTTATTGGCGGAGCGCATATTGGTAAGATGTTTTTTCTTGCTAACATTGATGGTAATATCGCTTTCGTTGAAAGTTTCCCCTATTACCATACCTTCATAAACTTCAGTACCTGCTTCAATAAATAAAGTACCTCGTTCTTCCGCATTCTTCAATCCATATGTGCTGGAAACCCCATTTTCCCAGGCAACCAACGAACTTGATTTTCGAGTGGGGACTTCACCAGCATGTGGATAATATCCTGTAACTATAGTGTGAATAATTCCCTGACCTCGAGTAACCGTCATAAACTGTTGGCGCAGTCCGAGTAATCCTCTAGTCGGTATTTGGTAGCGAAGAATAGTAGCATCCAATTTATTTTCCATGCTTAATAATTGTCCCCTTCTACCTCCAAACAATTCGATTACCACACCTACATATTCATTCACCACTTCGATAATTGCTTCTTCGTAAGGCTCAAGTAATTTGCCATTTTCATCCTCATGAAAAATCACCTCAGGTCTTGATACCAGGAATTCATATCCTTCACGTCGCATTGTCTCAATAAGAATTGCGAGATGTAATTCTCCTCTTCCAGACACAACAAAACGGTCTGCATACTCTGTGTCATCAACCCGCAAAGCCATATTGTTTTTTGTTTCTCGGTATAAACGTTCTCGTATTTGGCGGGTAGTAAGAAATTTTCCTGATCTTCCAGAAAATGGTGAATTATTTACTTCAAAACTCATCTTGACTGTTGGTTCTTCAACCGTGATTCTTGGTAATGGATTGGTATTTTCAGGAGAAGAAAGTGTTTCCCCGATACTTATATCCTGGATTCCGGCAATAAAGGCAATATCTCCAGCTGTCACTTGTTTAGTTTTTTTCTTTTTAAGCCCATCAAATTCAAATAGATACTTTATTTTTTCATTCACAATTTGATCATTATTCTTAATAATAATGATATTTTCGCCTTCATTTGCCGTACCTGAAAAGACTCTTCCTAGACAGGTGGTTCCCAAATGCTCATCGTATCCCAGGTTGGCAATCAACATTTGAAATGGAGCGTCTTGATCAACTTCTGGTGCTGGAATTTGATCAATAATGGTCTCAAATAAGGCTCTTAAATCATTATCTAATTCAGAGTCTGTTAAGCTTGATTTACCTAAAACAGCATTACAGTAAACAATTGAAAAACTTGCTTGATTTTCATCTGCGCCTAACTCAATAAATAAGTCAAATGTGTCATTGAGTGCTTTTTGCGGAACAGCGTCTTTTCGATCAATTTTATTGATGACTACAATCGGTTTTTTCCCCATAGCCAATGCTTTTTTTAAAACAAACCTGGTTTGCGGCATTGGACCTTCTGCAGCATCCACCAACAAAAGAACCCCGTCCACCATATTTAATACCCGTTCGACTTCACCACCAAAATCAGCATGTCCAGGAGTATCAATAATATTTATTTTGATTTCTTTGTTCGACCTTAAATCGTTATAGACTACGGATGTATTCTTTGAAAGGATCGTGATTCCCCGTTCTCTTTCAAGATCATAGGAATCCATTACTCTCACATTGACTATTTGATGGTCAGAAAAAGTCTTCGTTTGTTTTAACATTGCATCCAATAAAGTTGTTTTTCCATGGTCTACATGAGCAATAATCGCAATATTGCGGATTTCTTCTCGTTTTGATAACATAATTCACCTATTAAATAAAAGAT
>JACZIY010000512.1 GCA_014860845.1 Anaerolineaceae bacterium | reverse complement strand
CATCCACTCTTGCACCAGTTCAAAGAATTTGCCAACATGCAGCCCATCTACCAGGGCATGATTTGCCAATAGCGAGAGGGGCATCAACCTTTGTTGACCCTGATCAAAAAATTTACCCCAGGTAATCCGTGGAAAAGAATCTGGGGGATTGAGTGGTACCGGGTGAGAAATTTGAGTAAACGATACCCAGGTCATGGTTGTCAGAAATATCATATCATCTCGTCCTGGTTCATCGTGGATGGTAGGGTTCTTTTTGGTGGCTTCAATGCCTGCGATTACATTTTGGTGAAATTCTGAAAAAACAGCGGAATATCGAATTGTCGCAAATCCAAATGTTTCATCATCTGTTAAGACAGTAAAAGAAGGATGTACCATGGGATGTTCGACCACCTCGTCATTACGAATGCGCATCCTCAGTTCTGGTATATGATTAGCAGCTCGTGATGTCAGATAGGCAATACAGGAGAACAGAGAAATTTGATGTACCTTCGACCAGTTATATAAATTGTCAATATTTACATTGGCGGAGATATTTAAGTAAGGATATTCTAAATTTTTATATAGGTTGTAATGATCACGCCGTTTCCATGTGGAAAGGTCGATTATTTTCACGATGATCCCAACCCTTCACAACCAATCCATTCGATTGATTGACCTTCAAAACGCTTGCGCATGATTTCAATAGATTGAGGATTATTATCCACCAGAATAAAATCTCTTCCGAATTCCAAACAGGCAGCTGCTGTTGTACCTGAACCACCAAAAAAATCCAGAACCACATCACCTGGTTTTGAAGAAGCCTGAATGATGCGTCTCAGGATGCCCAGAGGTTTTTGTGTAGGGTAGCCAGTTTTTTCAGGTCCATTGGTTGGCACAATCGTATGCCACCAGGTGTCGGTGGGTAATTTTCCGCGTTCAGCCTTTTCTTTTCCAACCAAACCGGGTGCCATATAAGGAATGCGTTCAATTTCCTCTACATTAAATGTGTATTGTTCGGGATCTTTAGCATACCAGAGGATATTATCATGCTTGGGTGGCCATTTTTTTTTGGTGCGGGCACCATAATCATAAGCCCAAATGATTTCATTTAAGAACGAAACACGGCCAAAAATCTGATCCAACAAGATCTTACAATAATGGACTTCACGATAATCGATATGAAAGTAAAGACTTCCATGCGGTTTTAATAATCGATGTGCTTCTCTTAATCTTGGTTCCAGAAAGCCAAGATAGTCCTCAAATTGATCCTGATAGGCTTTCTGTCCTAACTCGATCGTACGATATGAACGTCCCTGAAAACCAACGCGATCACCTTTATCATCTGCAATGGTTTTGATTTGTTTCCGGCTTTGAGCTTTTCCTGTGTTAAAAGGGGGGTCGATGTAGATTAAATCAATCGATTCTGAGGGTAAAGACTGAAGTATGGGGAGATTGTCGCCAAAGTAGATTTTATTTTGCATTTCTGAATTTTAACAGGGGTTAAGAGCCAAGGCAAGCTTGAATCTGAGTGAATAAAAATCCCCAAAATTTATCAGATTGTGCTACAATTATTGATTGTTCGACAGATCAGTAGGACAAGATCGTTTGCAACTCGGAAAGGATTTGCCAGGATCAGCAAGTCCTTTTTTGTTCAAAATTGCTCAAAAACACTGATTCTGTAAAAAAAATGTGTATGGGCGTGTACGTCTGAAAGTGAAAGTAATTAATGAATTTGTTTGAAACATTGAATTTGAAACCTGAGCTCAATCAGGCAATCCAGGAACTGGAGTATGAAACCCCAACCGAGATTCAGGAACAAGCAATCCCGGTTTTAATGAGTGGAAAAGACATGTTAGGGCAAGCACAAACCGGGACTGGCAAAACTGCTGCGTTTGCTTTACCAATGCTGCAGATGATTGACCCAAAGTTGAAAGCTGTACAGGGCTTTATCCTGACACCAACACGGGAATTGGCATTACAGGTTTCAAAAGCAATCGAAACCTTTGCCAAGTTTACATCTGTGAAAATCCTGCCGGTTTATGGTGGTGCACCCTATGGGCGACAATTGCATCAATTGTCCGAAGGTGTACAGATTGTCGTTGGAACACCAGGTCGTGTGATGGATTTAATACAGAAGAAGAATGCTCTGGATCTCACCACGGTCCGATTTTGGGTTCTGGATGAAGCCGATGAAATGCTCAAAATGGGCTTCATTGACGAAGTAGAAGCGATTCTGGCTTATGCACCATATGATTGCCAGAAAGCACTTTTCTCGGCAACTTTACCAAAAGAAATCCGGAAACTTGCCAATCGATACCTGAATAATCCTGAAGAAATAATCATTGCCGGTAAAACCCTTACCGTTGAAAATACCGAACAGCGAGTGTATCTGGTGCATGAGAAAGATAAATTTGCCGCATTGCTGCGATTACTTGAATATGAACCAGTTACCAATGCCCTCATATTTACCCGTACCAAAGTTGGTGCAGCAGAACTAAGTGATAGGCTCATGGCTGCGCATTACTCTGCAGAAGCATTACATGGGGATCTGGCACAATCTGCCAGAGAAATTGCCCTGGACCGTTTCCGTCGTGGTTTGACCCGCGTTCTGGTGGCAACGGATGTAGCTGCTCGTGGTTTGGACATTCTGGGTGTTTCACATGTATTTAACTATGATGTTCCATTCGAAGCGGAAGAATATATTCACCGAATTGGCAGAACCGGACGTGCTGGCGCTAAAGGGGTAGCTATATCCCTGATCACTGGTAACGAGATGTTCCGTATCCGGCGATTTGAAAAAGTTACCCAGCAGGCTATGTCGGTAGAAAAAATGCCTTCTGAAAAAGATATTCTAACCAAGCGCCAACTTGAATTTGAAAATCTGATTGTCGAACGATTGAATAGTGAAAAGCCACCCCGTGAAATCGAATTGGTCAATAAATTGGTAGAAGAAGGCCATGATCCTTTGTTGGTGGCTGCCACTGCTTTAAAACTGGTGAAAGAATTTAAAAAATATGTTCATATCATGCCGGTTGGTATTGTAGAAGTTGGCCAACGCGGAGGGAGAAACGCGCGTGGAGCCAAACCACACAGTGGCGAATCCCGCAGATTTGAGCATGCCGGAAGATCTAAAGGAAGCCGAAACAGCAGCCATGAAGCTGGTATGGTGAGATTATCATTTGGATTAGGGAAGGCTGAACAAATTCGTCCCACGATGGTCGTAGGTGCTATCGCGAATGAAGCCAAGATACCTGGAAAAGCAGTTGGAGCCATCACCATTCAACAACACGAAACCTTTGTGGATGTCTCTGAGCAATATGTGGACCAGGTCATCAATAAGTTAAAGAGACTTGAATTTTTTGGTAAACCAGCCAGATTAAAACGGCAGGGATAAAAAATCGCAAGATGCGATAATGATCTACTAATTCGGGATGATGAAATGATTCGGTGGATTGCATTTGATGCTGATGATACCCTTTGGGAAAATGAAAAATATTACCATGATGGGCAGGACCTGTTAGCGAAGTTACTTGCTCCCTATCAACTTGCAGATGTTGTGGAAACGGAATTACTGAATACCGAAACCAGTAACATGTCGTGGTATGGGTATGGAATTAAAGCCTTTGGTTTATCAATGATTGAGACTGCCATTCGGCTGAGTGATGGTGCAGTTGGTAGCTCAGAAATTATTGCTTTAATAAGACATTTAAGAAGCATGCTGGAACAACCTGCAGATCTTTTACCAGGTGTTTTGGACACATTGCAACTTCTCCATGCTGATTATCGAATGATGGTGATCACGAAAGGTGATTTGCTGGACCAGGAGCGTAAGATGGTAAATTCTCACCTGGAGGATTTCTTTGAAGCATACGAAGTTGTCAGTGATAAACATGATGACATCTATTCACAAATCTTAAAGCGATATAATATTGAACCCGCCGAATTTTTAATGGTTGGAAACTCTTTGCGTTCGGATATTTTACCGGTTGTGAAGATTGGGGGATATGGAGTGTATATTCCACACCGATTCACCTGGGCTCATGAGGTTGTGGCTGATTCTAGTTCTCATGCTGATGGGTACGTTCAGATTGAATCAATAAAGGAGCTACCAGCCATCCTGGAGAATCTAAAACACCAATAGAAATCGGGTTTTAGGTCGGAATCCTATTGGTGAATCATTCCTTCTATTTATTTAATTGACGAAAAAGTTTGGTTAATCGAGTTGAGAGGTGCAATTCGGGCAGCGTTTGGCTTCGATGGCAATTTCTGTAAAACAGAATGGGCATTTCTTGGTTGTGGGGGTAGCAACTGGTGCAGGTTTCTGCATTTTGTTGATACCTTTTACAACCAGAAAGATCACAAATGCGATAATCAGGAAATCGACGATTGCGTTGATGAAGATACCATAATTAAGGGTAGGTGCACCCGCTTCCTGTGCAGCTGCTAAGGTTGCATATTTCTCAGGACCTAAATTGACGAACAGATTGGCAAAACTTACATTACCCAACAATAATCCAATCAAAGGCATAATCACATCAGCAACGAAGGAAGAAACGATCTTCCCAAACGCACCTCCAATGATTACACCGATGGCAAGATCAATCACATTTCCGCGCATTGCGAATTCTTTGAATTCCTTGAGCATAATAGACTCCTTTTAAATAAACGAACATTAAACGTAGCTGTGAGACTCTGTTCTATTTCCCAGCTGCATTGATGAGTTTATCACTCAACAGAAGTAATTCCACACAATTTGATTGTACACTTCATATCATAATCTTGTGATGAAACATGGTGAGGAAGTTTTTGCTTTCATCAATTTGCATTTTGTTGTCTCAACCAATCAATTACCCCACAAGCAGCAGCCATCCCGGTTGAAAAACAAGCAGTCAGTAAATACCCTCCCGTCGGAGCTTCCCAATCAAGCATCTCTCCCGCGCAAAATACGCCGGGTAAGTTTTTTAACATCAGATGACCATCCAGATCTTCGAAGCGCACTCCGCCAGCAGTGCTGATCGCTTCTTCAATCGGGCGAGGAGCGACCAGAGGAACAGCTAAGGATTTGATGGCTGTTGCCAATTTTTGGTGGTCATCGAAAACGGATCGAGGAAAAAATTCCCACAACAAGTTTGCTTTGGCACCATGAATGCCAACACTTTTTTCGATATGAGATGAGATGGAGCGTGAACCGCGTGGGCGTGATAATCTCGTTTCAAGTTGTTCAATTGACCAATCGGGAGCCAGGTCCAGGTGAATAATAGCCTGATTATTTTCGGCTATCTCATCCCGAATGGCTGCAGAAAAAGCGTAAATCAAACTTCCTTCCACACCATAATGGGTGATTATAAATTCCCCCCGTTGATATAGAGGTATCCCAGAAGTTGGTTGAAAGTGGATCGCCACGGATTTGAGTGGTGTTCCCTGGAAACGATCACGAAAATAATCACTCCACTTTACATCAAAACCGCAATTGGCTGGTTTTAACGGTGAGACTTCAACTCCTTGTTGTTGGAGAGTAGGCACCCAGGTGCCATCACTGCCAGTTGTGGGCCAACTGGCTCCACCCAGGGCGAGAATTACTGCTTCAGGACGAGTTATTACATTTTCGGATTTGGCCTGAAAAACCAGGTTTTGTTCTTGATTCCATCCCAGCCAACGGTGATTTAAATGAAACCTGACCCCCTTCTGTTTTAATCGTTGAATCCAGGCAAGTCGTATGGATACAGCCTGCATATCACTGGGAAAGATTTTGCCCGAACTACCTACAAACGTTTCAAATCCTAAATTTTGCACCCAGGCTCTTAATTCGATTGGACCAAACACGCGTAAAAATGGTTCCAATTCTTTTAAACGGTTTCCATAGCGTAAGAGAAATTTTTCAAAATCTTCTTCGCGGGTGAGATTCAATCCCCCTTTACCCGCCACCAGGAATTTGCGTAAGACTGCAGGTTTTGCTTCATATATATCGACTGAAAACCCCTGCGATGCAAGATGTTCAGCTGCCATCAGGCCAGCAGGTCCTCCACCAATGATGATGAAGTTTGAAAGTGAAGATATTTTTTCAATCATAGGATTTTATCAATGATAATCATACCTTGAAATTATTATAGGTTAACAAGGATTAGAAAAATGGAATTTAAACGAAAAAATTAGCGATCAGGCTTCAATATTTATTGGAGTAGTATCTATTTTTAGGGGATTGAATATGAACCTGAATATATAAGTTGATAACCATAATAATATTAAGCCTCCCAGAAGACCGGGGGCGGAAGTTCCAAAAGTTTCAAGAAGGAAACCACCTAAGGTTGGAGCAATCACCCGTGTCGCGCTTTCCAGCGCAGCGGATAATCCCAAAATTCCCCCAAATTCCACTGGTGGAACAGCTTTCGTCAGGGCCGTATTAATAATTGTATTTAAAATGCCGGCATTCATGGCGATAGGTAATAGTATGATTAGTAAAAAAATTAAACCGGGAGAAAATGCCCAGGCAAGAAAACTAATAGCAATCATTAATGTTGAAAAAAAGATAATTTTTTGATCTGGAAAACGATCTGAAATTTTGCCTACAATAACACCCTGGGTGATCACCGATAATACCCCAACATATGTGAGGATATAACCGATATTCTGTGCATTTAATCCAAAGCGATATTGACCATATAATGCAAAAACTGATTGGAAAAGGGCAAAGGCAAATCCATAAAAAACACGGGTGTTCAAGAGGGGTCCTACCACCGGTTTTCTTAATGTTGCAATTAAAGACTTAAGGGAGATTGGAGGTTTTTTCTGTAGTAGAATCTCATTTTTTCTTTCCTCGGTCAAGGATTCAGGTAACCAGATTATGACAACCAATAAGTTAAATGTGGCAATTCCTGCAGCCAGAAAAGCGGGTACAGCGTATCCCCATTGACTTAAAAGACCCCCTAAGGCCGGTCCAATAATGAAGCCAAGACCAAATGCAGCACCTATTAAACCAAGCCCTCGCGAGCGGTTTTTGACGTCCGTGACGTCGGTGATATAAGCCTGAGCAATACTAATGTTTCCTGCAGTTATTCCAGCAACGAGGCGGGCTATAAACAACATGGTGAGATTTGAGGCTAATCCCAGTATAAAAAAACTGATCGCTCCTCCCAGGATGCTGATGATCAGGAAGGGTCTGCGGCCATAGCGGTCCGATAATCGGCCCAAAATAGGAGCGCTGATCATTTGTCCTGCAGCATAGATAGCAACTAATAAGCCTACTATCGTGGCGGATGCGCCAAAAGTTTCTGCATAAAAAGGCAATAATGGCAGAATAATGCTAAAACCTAGCAGATCGATAAAGACAACCAAAAATATGGAAAACAATCGTTTTTTATCTGTCATGATCCTTCTTGTGTTTCATCTCCATAATCCTAATTTGACGGGTTGTTTTGGGGTGTATATCCAAAAAACCACCCTGACTAAGAATGCTTGAAAAGATATTTTCATTTGAAATAATTCTTTTACTTATTCTTATTCTTTCTGGTTGGCAAGCTTTCTGTAAATCTGTTTTTCAATTAAATCAATATTTTTGCTGGGAGAAAAATTTAAAATTTCTCCAGGCATTTGGCGAACTAATTCGGGATAATTTTGAAAGGCTAATCCTCCCAGGAAAACCAGAGGTTGTTCAAAAGGATATTTTTCTATAATTGAATTTAATGGTTTCAGCGCTAGTGCGCTTTCCCTGGTTGTGGCTGTAAAGAGTATCGTGTTGGGTTTAATGACAGTCAATGTTTCCTGAATACGTTCTAAGCTTAGATTCTGGCCGAAATACTTTACGTCCCATCCACGCCAACGAAGTATCACAACCAGACTGAGGATCCCTATCTGATGCATTTCCCCTGGAGCACAGGCTGCAAAAATTGTGCCTTCGCGAGTAGGAAAAGATGAAGAATAAAACATGCCCATCAGGTGTTGTTCGCAAAATTGGGTAGCAAAATGTTCCACAGCAATCGGAATTTCTCCACTATGCCAGGCTTCTCCTATGCGTACGAGGGTAGCCTGAATGACTTCGGTCAATACCTGATCAACATTGTAAATAGAAAAAGCACGCCTTAAGATTTCTGATGCATTTTCGTTCTGATAGTTCATTAAATATTGTTGGAAATGACGAGAAAAAATTTCCAATGAAACCTGATTAACAGTTTCGGCAGTCTTTTCATGTTCCTGAGCCATTTCTTTAACCGGGTCTTTGCCATCGCTGTGCAACTCATTTAGATATTTAACCGCCTGTCCGATACTCATTCCTGTATCATTTTGTTGTTTTAACCAGCGTAAGAGACGAACATCATACGGAGAATACAAGCGATATCCCTGTTCTCCTCGGTGCGGAGCTGGCATTCCATAACGCCGCTCCCAGGCGCGTAAGGTAACGGGAAGTAGGTCCAGCATGCTGGATACCGC
>JACZIY010000511.1 GCA_014860845.1 Anaerolineaceae bacterium | reverse complement strand
TACCGAAAGAGGAGTGGGTTATCGATTTATTGATTACAAGAGATTATAAGAAATTTATAAAATTATCTGTTGGTAGCATTAAATATGGTATACTCTCCGGGAGTATATAAAAATAAATGGTTTTAAGGAGTAAAAATGATTTCAGAGCCTGTACATGTAACAGATGCTTCATTTGAAAAAGTAGTTTTACAATCAGAAATGCCAGTCATCGTTGATTTTTGGGCACCATGGTGTGGCCCCTGTCGAATGGTAGCGCCTGTTTTAGATAAATTAGCCAAGGAATATGAAGGAAAATTATTGATAACAAAAGTAAACACGGATGAGAATCCTGACTGGGCAACAAGATTTGGCGTTCAGGGAATCCCAACCATGTTATTTGTTAGTGGTGGAAAAATTGCGCATCGTCAGGTTGGAGCATTACCTGAAGGAATGTTAAGGGATGTGGTAGAACAATTTTTGGAAGTTGTATCAGAAAATTAATAATATTTCTTATTAATCAAAAATCCTCTTCGCCTTAAACAGAGGATTTTTTTGTTTCTAATACCAATATCAATTATTCGAAGGGATTATGCTTCTCTAGTTATATGAGCGCCTAATTGTGATAGTTTCTTTTCAACCGATTCATATCCTCTGTCAATTTGGCGAATATTACGCAAAATTGAAGTCCCTTTTGCAGACAAAGCTGCTAATACCAATGCCATCCCGGCTCTGATATCTGGGCTTTCAAGATTTTCACTAAATAACTGCGTTGGTCCTTGAACGATACAACGATGTGGATCACATAATACGATCTGTGCCCCCATCCCCACCAACTTATCTGTAAAATACATTCTACTGGGGTACATCCAATCGTGGAATAACATGGAGCCTTTGGATTGAGATGCTACGACGATTGCAATACTCATCAAATCCGTAGGAAATGCGGGCCATGGCATTACACTGATTTCTGGTATTGCATTGCCGAGATCAGGTTCAATAATGAGTGGTTGATCCTTTGGAACAAATAAATCATCATTTTTTGTTTCCCAAATGACACCAATTCGTTGAAAAACCAGTCGTATCATATCCAAGTACTGATTACCTGCATTGTGGATTGTAATTTCACCCTTAGTCACCGCAGCAGCGCCGATGTAAGAAACTACTTCTAAATAATCAGGTCCAACAGAAAATTCACATCCGTGTAAATTATCAACTCCTTCAATGTGCAACGTATTAGAACCTATATTATCAATTTTTGCTCCCATTTTATTAAGGAAATGGCACAATTCCTGTATATGAGGTTCTGAAGCAGCATTCCGGATGGTTGATTGACCTTTCGCTTTCACACAAGCCATAATTGCATTTTCGGTTGCGGTAACACTGGCTTCATCTAAAAGAATATCAGCACCTGTAAGAGAATTGGCAAAAAAATGGAAAGATCGATCATATGTCACCTCGACTCCTAATCTTTTCAATGCCAAAATGTGGGTATCCAATCTTCTTCTGCCAATTACATCTCCACCAGGTGGGGGAAGGATTAAATTACCTGTACGGGCGACCATTGGTCCTGCCAATAAAATTGACGCACGAATTCTTCGACATAAATCAGGATCCAGGTTTTTAAAAGATATATCTTTCGCTTGAATATGCCATGAATTAAAATTTCTTATTTCAATGGAAACTCCAAGACTTTCCATTAGATTCTTCATAGCCAAAACATCCAAAATGTTTGGCATATTATGCAAAATAATTGGTTCTTCTGTCAATAACGTGGCTGCCAGTAAAGGTAATGCTGCATTCTTATTCCCTGAGGGGGTAAAATCTCCTTTCAACGAGTATCCACCCTCAACGATAAATTTGTCCATATCTACCTCCAATGTTTGATGCATTTATTATAGCTAATTGTAATGGATTAGTTTTTCGGTAATCGAACAAAAATTTTTAAGAATTTTTTGTTCATGGTGATTTCAATTATTAAATTAATTCTAGGAAGTAACCACATAAATGATCGACGGATTCTCCATCGGATTCCATCCAAGACAGGCAGAAGAAATTTGTACTTGTTTCGAAAATAAATCTCCCTTCCTCTCAGCAAAGATATCGGTCAAAATGATGATTGTTTACTCAATTTTAAGATTGATTGTAGAAAATACTGATGAATTTTTTATTAAGTTAATAATTTGTCGTAAACCAATCATTGCAAAAATAATCGTTAACGGAATTGCTGGTAAGTAATATCTTTGAAAGGGTATTGCAAGTGAAAATAAAATTTCAAAACTGAATAATAAAAATCCGCCTATAAAAATATATTTAAATTTGGCTGGAAGCAAAAAGAATGATTTATAAAATCCAAATATAAACAAAAGGAGATAGATAATTCCACCTGGAAGATTCCTAATTAAACCCCGGTGAAGAGGATTCTTAAAATAATCCAGAATCGATCGATTGAGATATTCTTGATAATTGCTGATTTCCTGTGAAGATGGCTGTAAAATGAAAATTTGAGCTATAAATGCAGTTAATCTTTTTGTAACTGAATTCGTCAGGAATTCAGGAGATACTGATTCAATTGCAGAAGCTTGATTTTGGGATAATTCAGCTCTTTGGTTTATCATTTGTTTAACAACCTGGAC
>JACZIY010000510.1 GCA_014860845.1 Anaerolineaceae bacterium | reverse complement strand
TGCTGCGAATGTGGATACCTTGATAGAATTAATCCAAAAAGAGGTCACTGAGTTAATCCTGATATAAATCGCTCCTATTCTTGGAGAACCTGCATCGCGAAAACGATGCAGGTTTTTATTTGTCCTGATCTTAAGAAATATTAAAATTATTCTCATTCTCCTTTATAATGGATGGATGTCAACTTCAGAGCAAACATCCCCCCAGACGAAACCCAAACATTACAACTTAGAAATCGTACTTTTTTCCTCCATCCGCATCCTCGTCCATGCGATGATGCGCATGGTGTATCCTTTTCTGGCTGTGTTTGGTCGCGGTCTGGGAGTTGACCTCACCACTATATCTTTAGCTGTCACCATTCGTAATTTCGCAGCCATTCTGGTTCCATTTATTACCTCCATCTTTGATAAACGCAGTCGTCGCAGTGGTATGTTAACCGGTATGGGGCTCTTCATTCTTGGGTGCGCAGTTGTCACTTTTTGGCCAACATTCATCGCCTTTATCGTTGCATTGAGTCTCACTTTCATTGGCATGCATGTTTTTGTTGCATCCATGCAGGCATACCAAAGCGATACCATCCCCTTGCCCATCAGAGGACAGGCAATTGTCATCACCAGTACTGGCTGGGCATTAAGTTTTGTTGTGGCAGTGCCATTGATTGGATTTCTGATTGGGCGTTATGGCTGGTTATCTCCATTCCCGGTGATGGGTGCATTGGGAGTCATCTCTATCTTTTTCCTTTTATGGCTGGTTCCACGTGGAAAAAAAGCCATCACCGATCAGGCTGTTAAAGTTCAACATGGAATCCTGCAGGTTTTCACATCCTCAACCGCCATTGCAGGTGTGCTGATGATTCTATTGTTTTGTGCTGCCCATGAAATCGTCAATCTCGTTTTTGGTGTCTGGATGGAAGATAATTACGGGCTATCCATCAAGGCTCTGGGTGTGGCATCCACGGTTATTGGTCTGGCAGAATTATTGTCTGTTGCAGCTGTCAGCTGGTTGATTGCTAAATTCGGGGCAAAACGTTCAGTCGCGATAGGGTTGGTGTTCAGTGCCATCACAGCCGTTGCTATCCCGTGGTTGGGAAGTTTTGGCTTATGGGGAGCTGAGTTAGGCCTCTTTTTGTTTAACCTGGCATTTCAAATCCCTTTTATTGCCTATGCCCCCCTGCTCACCGAAGTACTTCCATTTGCTCGGGCCTCCTTATTGGGTGCCACACTTGCCTCTGTAGGCGTTGGTCGTATGCTCGGCGCTCTGTTAGCTCCTTATTTGTTTGCCTGGGGGTTTCAATTCAATGCGTTAGCCGCCATGCTTTTGTTTCTTGTTTCTCTTTTCACCCTCAGCAAAGTCAAAACCCATCAGGAACAGGTTGTACAGGCGATTTAATCCGATCCAAGAGATGGGAAAAACAACCTGATTTCTCGTATTGATCAGGTTTAATAGATGAATAAACTGCTAATTATTGTTGTTTGATTGTTTGTAAAGCCCAGGTGGACGCACGATCCAATTCGCCCTCCAAAAGTGGACCTTCCATACCGCTGACGTAAAACCCTTGTGGGGACATAATTTCTTTTCCCCCCAGTAGGATTAATTGTTTGGCAATTTTTTCAGCAGCATAACCAAAGAATTTCGCCATGATTGCCAGGAACTTGTTTTTGCGAATATCTTCAGGTGTCATCCTTGTGTCAAAAGCAGCGACATTAACTGAAGTGAGCCCCCCTGAAGGAATTTGTTTTAAAAATTGATCCAATGCGCCAGTTACCTTAAATTGGCGTGTAGGAGAACCAACTATCAGAGTTTTAACGCCATCCAGGTGTTCTGGAAAAACCTCTCCAACCAGACGAAGATCTACCTCCTGGTGGTCTTCTAACGCCCTTGCCATTGCTTGAGCAATTTTTGCTGTATTACCAAATACCGAATCATAAATAATTAATATTTCTTTCATGTATCACCTGAGTGGAGCAATCGCATTTCATTATAGGATAAAGTATCGGATATCGTACCGTCATAATGACCAGTTTCGTTAAATCTTACAAGAATGTAAAGTGCACGCTCAAATATTTATTGTAGTTGCTTTTGATTCCGTTTCTATAATATTCAGAAACACTTCGACAATTTTCGGGTCGAGATGTTTTCCGGAAATATCTCGTAAATATTTAATAATATCATCGTGTTTCCAGGCTTTTCGATAAGGCCGATCCGACCCCAAAGCATCCCATATATCCACCACAGCAAAAATTCGGGCAGCCAAAGGAATATTCTCACCCACCAGACCCTGTGGATACCCAGATCCATCCCAACGTTCATGATGACTGTAGGGTATGTCAATTGCCTGTTTGAGAAAATCTATTTTTGACAGCAGGTTATATGCATAGATGGGGTGCTTTTTCATGATCACCCATTCATCATCAGAAAGAGGACCAGGCTTGAGGAGGATATTATCCGGAATACCCATTTTGCCAATGTCATGCAATAGAGCCCCACGCTCAATATATGCCAGATTTTCCTCTTCAATTCCTAAAGCTCTGGCAATTTTCAGCGTTAATTCCACAACCCTACGACTACGACCGGCTGTTTCCTGTTCTCTTAATTCCAATGCATTCGACCAACCTTGCAGAGTAGAATCATACGCAACCAATAAATCATTGGTTAATCGTTTGAGTTCTTCTTCCGTAATTTTTTGATCTTCAATGACGCTTAACATCG
>JACZIY010000509.1 GCA_014860845.1 Anaerolineaceae bacterium | reverse complement strand
TTACAACTTTGTCAGAACGGGTCGCCATTATGATCTGGATGTGGATAATGATGAAGCCACATCTGGTACGTTGACCATCTTTATCAACCACCGCTTGGAAGACAATGTCGGTAATTTTCTGGGGGTTACAGGTGTGGGTTTACAAATGAGCGAGGTCGGTGAGACACTCGAATCTTACCGCCAGCGCTTTGGACATTTGATTTATATGGTGGATTCGGAGGGATTGATTCAGATCCATCCCAACCAGGACCTGGTTGAAAAAACCAACATACAAGAATTGGAAGGGTTACAGAATATCGGAGATGATATTCTTAAAAACGATAATGTTACCCACTATTATGAATTCCGAACAAAAAATGGAGAAGAAACGCTCTCTACACGTTATTTGCCAGACCTGGATTGGTATTTGATTGTCGAACAGGATCAGACTCTGGCTTTGGCGTCTGCCCGAAATAGTCTTTTTGGTAATATTGCCATTGGTGTGTTGGTAACATTGTTAGTGATTGGGCTGGTGATGATCGTGCTTAATTTATTCATTTCCAAGCTGGAGGATATGGCAACCCGTGATGAGCTAACCGGTTTGCCCAATCGTCGCAAGATGGATGAATTGTTGCTGCGCGAGATTGCTTTTGCTAAACGCTATGGCGATCCGATGAGTTTGATGATGATGGACATTGACCATTTTAAATCAGTCAATGATACCTATGGTCATCATGCCGGGGACAATTACCTCGTACGGTTCGCGAAAGTCCTCCAGGAAGAAGTACGTCAGGTAGATTATGTTGGGAGATGGGGTGGTGAGGAGTTTATCATCCTGCTGCCCAAGACCAATGCGGAACGAGCCAAAGAACTGGCAGAACGCTTACTGTATTCTGTAGAAGTGATGAAGATCGAGAGCGGTCACGGATTGATCACGCGTACCGTCAGTATCGGGATTGCCAGTGTCGAATCCGGCAAAATGGATGTGGATGAGATCCTTCGAGAGGCGGACGAAGCCATGTATCAAGCTAAGCAAGAGGGCGGTAATAAGATCATTGTCTGGGGATAACATACTTCAATAGACTGGTTTTTTAATATAATCACAGGGCGTCGGGATGGACGCCCTGTGATGTGATAAGTTGGATCACCTACCAGTTGCTTACCGTTGGAAATGCTTCCACTCGGGCGGGTGGTTCTGATGAAGTGTGGGTCACATAAACCTCATACGTCAGGCTGCCATTCGCTGGGATTGGGTCGGGATAGGAATAACCGCCACCAATGATCTCGTCCCGAGCGTTGTAAAGCAGAACGGTGACAAATGGATTATCGATCGGTTCACTATGAGCGTTGGCGATTGTTACGCTCACGCCAGGATAGAGTTGATCCGCCAGGAAGGTTACATCCTGTGTTGTCAGTGGATTTGCATCCAATTCTTGATCTTCCGGGTTACCTGCCATCACATACACTTCAAATTTTGTCGGGTTTGCGCCTTCAGATAGCATTACCTCACCAGGTGAAACTCCCAGGGTTTGCTCAGGCCACAGCAGGTTGATGTAGCCACTATTCACCTGTGAAACCGAGCCATCGGCTTCATAGATGGTGAGATAATACATGCTGCTTTTCATAACCTCGTTGGTGTTATTCTGCACCAGAAAGCCACCACCCAGGGTAGTTTCATTGAAGAAGAAACCAGTTTTGAGGACGGAAAGATCCTGGAAAACACTGGCATCATTAATTTCACCACTCAGGATGCTGGTTCTGGGGAAGAACTCGTATGTAACCGGGTCATCCGAGACAAAACCGTTAATACTGACCCCAACCTGGGCATTACCGGGGATGAAATTCACATTGGTATATCCACCTCCGACAACCATCCCGGCGCTGTCATATGCGATCATATCCACACGCACATTGGTGTAGGTAGTTGAACTATTATTGGTCATCACGGAAGTAAAACGATCCCAATAAGGGTCGAAATAATAACGCGAATTTTCAAATGTAAATGGTGTATCCGCAGAACCGCTGGCGTCCATATAGTATGTCCACTCAATATCGACATTTTCAACAACCAGTCCTTCATCCAGATACATCTGGCTGGCAACACCTGTCCGGCCACTTGCCGGGATGAAATCGATATACCCGGTTTCGGTCTTAAGGGTAGCTCCGTTTACATCGCTGGCGATGATCGTATACTCGATGTCTTCAATTCCAGCTGTATCCAGATTTTCAAAGAGAAAAACGGTGATTAAGTTGGTTTCATCCTGGATGAAGATAGGTTCTTTCATCACAAGAACAGTGTCTTCGGACATAGTATCTGAAGAAGAAGAGGAGGACGCGATCGCTGGCAGTGAAGTGGGTTCTGCGCCAGGTTCGGAAGTGGGAATGGTGCGCACTGTGCCGGATGTTTCCGAAGTAGGAGCAGGGCTGGTGGGAGAGTCTGTTTCAGAATTATTGCCACTTGCCGAAAAATTACAGGCAAGCGAGACCAATATTGGGAGAATGAGTGCGAGTAACGGAAGTTTGGAGCTGAATTTCATATTTTCTCCTTTATGCAAAAGGTGAGTGATATATTATGTTTGAGAGTATAGCAATTATGATAATAAAGATCAATAATGTGTAATATGGCGTAGGGGGTTTCGGCCAAATACGGGGTTTTTACCAAAAACCCCTACAGACCAATATTCATAAAAGGCGTCCAAGGAAATCAGGGACGCCTTTTTAAGGGTGGATGGAGAGAAATTATTCCGTTCGTGAGAAAGAAATCAGGGTACTGTCATCGGCTGCGAAAATTTGTAAGGAATCAGCGTTGATACGATAGCTGGCAGCTTTTTCAAGGGCTGCCGAAAAGGCGGTTTCCTCAGCCATTAAGCCATCGCCACAGAACATTTTTGTGGAACCAATAGCACGGATTGAAAGATCGCTGCCATTCACTTCGTAATTGGCGAAGTAGTCATTGCAGCCTGCATTTCCGCTGATTTTGCCATCATAAGAAAAGGACAGCGTCTGTTGGGCAGCTTGAATTGAGGATGAGGGGACAACGCCCTCTGATGATCCGGTGTTGACATAGGAAGCCAACCAGCTGGTGCCAGCCAGTTCCTGACTCTGAATCTCGAAAATAACCAGGGTGGTACCATTTTCATCCAGCAGATGTAATCGATTGTCTGTGATGTTATATTTACTGGCTTTAAGTAAAGCGCTGGTGTAGTCACTGGCTTGTGTCATGATGACTTCTTCACATGCCATCAGGGTACCCATCAAGTCTTCACCGATAGAGAAGGAATCACCTTTGTTGGTGTAAGATCCGCCATAGTGATTACAACCATCGTTGCCGGTGAAGGTATCTCCGTTGAAGTTCAGTGTGATGGTGGTACCAGAAAGAACCGGTTGACCAAATAGCTCCACCAGGATCCAACTGGTGTTCTCGAGCGAAGAGGATGCTATTTGCTGGCAGCCAGCTAAGGCGAACGAAGCGATCATAGCTATCAGCAATAAATTTCTAAAAATAGTTTTCATTTAAGTTACCTCCTATCATTGTCAACCAATAAAAAAGACTATTAATAGGACGAACCTTTTCCTGAAATGGTTCCCTGACAGCTTTCAGAAACAATGAACTTTTCGGATGTGTATATCTCGTGTTAGTTGCCTAAAAGAAATCGCAAGGGTATATGAACGCGTTTACGCCAGTAGGATTCGTGATGAGATTGGCCATCGAATTTGCGTGTGATCCAGTTCTCGCCAGAAATGTAGCCTTTTTTTTGTAGAACTTTGTCGACCTTGATTTGATAGGGTTCGTATTCGGTGTCCAATCCTTCGGTACCAAAATCGAAATACAGTTTATGATTGGCAGGGTCGGGCATGTGGGTCTTGAGGTAATTGATCATCAATTGCTTGAGGATGGGCCAGTGGGTGGAGACGCAGCCTGCCCCACCAAAGACCTGCGGGTATTCACAAATGGCATACAGGGAGATCAAGCCGCCCATGCTGGAACCCATCACAAAGGTATCTGGTTGTCCAGGAAGGGTGCGGAATTGAGCATCAATCTTTGGTTTAACCTCTTCCACCAGGTATTTGAGATAACCATTCGAATAGACCTCGCCAATCTCTTGTTGATGTTTCTGGTATAAAAATTGACCACGTTTTGTATCGGATAAGGGTTTCCAGGGCAGCAATTCCTGAAAGCGCTTTTCAGTATTCCAGATGCCCACTATGATGGTTTCACGGACCTTGCCTCCCCGCAGCAGTCTGTTTATGGCAGGCACAACACCCCAATCTACTTTCGCAAACGCTTCTTTTTTGTTGAAAAGATTCTGACCGTCGTGCATGTATAGGACCGGATAGCATGTTTCAGGTTGAGTATGATAGCTGGGTGGCAGCCAGATGTCGATATTGCGGGGATCAATATATTGAGATGGGTGATTTTCCCAACGGATGGTTTCAACACGCATTGGCTACCTCCAGGTGCAGTTTCTATTAATTCTATACCTTTTTATCCGTCAGGTGAAAATTTGTGTAATTTTCCTTTATAAAGAGTCCGATTTCCTTGACGTTCCAGCTTTGCGACCCTACAATTCAGCCACCAACACATCGCATAGCATGGGTGATGACATGAAAAATGCATTATTGATCGGTACGTTGACAGCGCTGGTTACAGGCATATTGATTGCTACCCAGGCGACTCTCAGCAATCGCGGCGGGAATATCATTGGACCCATCCGTACCGGTATCCTCACCAATCTTGGTAGTGGACTGTTCGCCCTGATCTTCATTCTGGTCACAATCATCTGGCATACTCTGGAGTGGCGCAACCTGCCGCAACCCACCGTATGGATGCTGCTCTTCTCAGGTGGATTAGGTGTTCTGATCGTGATTGGCGTTTCGTTCTCTCTACGCTTCACAGGTGTGACTGCTGGAACGGCTGCGATTATTTTGGGGCAATTGCTGATCTCTACTATTGTGGATGCTACAGGCCTTTCAGGTCAGGCGCCCATCCCCATCACCTGGCAGCGGATGGCTGGGTTGCTCGTAATGGGGATGGCGATTTTTCTCCTCTTACCCCGTAGATAAACGACCCAAATATGCCTGATTGGGTTGCGTTTTCGTTCGTTTTTTTAGCGTTTCTATGATTAAATAATTATATGTTGCCAACCTCATCCGAAAAATTCCGTATCGAGATCGTGGAACAAACCTGGCTGGGTAATGAACCCCCGCAGTTTGATTTATGTTCGCATGGCCGGCTGTGGCTGGAAGTGGATGGTCAGATCATCCTGGATGGACGTGAGATTTATGGCATCAGCGAGAGTGCGTTGGCCTTGCTGCGCTCCCTGGACCACGATCACACACCTCATCAACCGCTGGCAGAGAAGCTTATTTTCCATGGTTGTGGCACTGTGTTGATGATGGGTTGCCCGATTGGAGTTAATTGGACGGTCATCCATCAGGAGGATCAGGTGAAACTCAGCCAATTCAAACGTTGGGACTCGCCGGACGAACAACATCCGCAGGAATTCCCGGGTTTGGAGGTTGTTCTTTCATTTAAAGAATTTCAACAACAGGTTCTGGCATTGGCTGCAAAAGTGCGCGAGTTCTTCAAGAGTGAGACCAAGCAATTCTTTGATATGCAGGATCAGCTGGCGTATGAGCGTTTCTGGTCTGAGTTTGAGATGCGCTATAAGCTACATGCGATGAGCTCTTAATTTCATGAGTTGTTGAGTTGATGAGCTCATGGTTTTCCGAGGGGATTTGATATAGATCGCGCCACAGATTACGCCACAAATCACACCACAAATCAAACCACAAATTACACCACAGGTGAGGTGGTACAGATACTTCATTCGGAACTAAGTTTTAACCACAGGTGAGGTTGCACAGAAACACCACATGGAAACGAATCATAGGGGAAGCCTGATTGATACATGGTGAAGGACATTGCCAGGGATCATGTCACAAATTACGCCATAAATCAAACCACAAATCACACCACAAATCACACCACAGGTTTCAACCTGTGTCTGCCAGACTCAAACCGGATTCATCCGGTTCAGCTGAACCTGTTTGAACAGGTTTGAATCTCCCAGCCTGTGGTTTATACCACAGGTGAGGTTGTACAGAAACAAATTTTCAAAAGGATTTTATTCTAATCGTAATTGAAAAATTTGATAAAATGAATTTTGGACTTTCATAACACCTACATGGGAGAATATTATGGTCTATGCTCGCCTCTTTTATCATCTTGTTTGGTCAACAAAAAATAGAGAACCACTCATAACACAGAAATTAGAAACAGATTTATTTCCTTATTTGGTTAATAAAGCCAAAAATTTAGATTGTAGAATTTTTTCAGTCAATGCTTTCTTTGATCATATTCATTTGATTATGGAAATTCCACCAAAATGCTCGATTGCCGATATTGTAAAAAACTTGAAGGGAGCCAGTTCGTTTGATTTCCCTGATTTATATTGGCAACGAGGTTATGGCGTACTTTCCATCAGTGAAAGAAATTTGAGTGCTGCTATCGATTTTGTAAAAAACCAAAAAGATCATCATTCCAAGAATGAAACATTCTTGAGGTATGAAACATGTGATGATGAGGATATGAAGATTTCCACAACTATTCGGGAACCAAAAGAAGGTTACTACTCGATTAATGGGGGTCCTTTTTGATCAAATTTAATTGAGATGAATATAAATTAGTAATTATTTATTTCCAGAACCTGTTTGAACAGGTTTGACTCTACCAGCCTGTGGTTTCAACCACAGGTGAGGTCGTACAGATACTTCATGCGAAAACCAACCTGGCGATCCCGAATGAGATATTGGGATGGTCAACGCCACGGATTATGCCACATATCACGCACCATATCACACCACAGGTTTTAACCTGTGTCTGTCAGGGTCAAACCGGATTCATCCGGTTGCGAGATGAACCTGTTTGAACAGGTTTGAATCTATCAGCCTGTGGTTTTAACCACAGGTGAGATGTGAAAAATTACACCTCTTAGATAATTAATGCCTCCATCATCTGTTACAATATTAAAAAAATTTTTTCCTTTGGGATAAAAATACAAGGAGGTAAAAAATGAACTACATGGCGCTATTTATACTGGATGATCCCTCTTTATTAGAGGATGTATTACATGCCTGGACAAAAGGGGGGATTCGCGGGGCAACGGTTATAGAATCCACCGGGTTATATCGCTTGACGCGTAAGCTGATCCCCATGCGATATTTATATACCAGCCGTGAAGCCAGCGAAAAAGAAAATGTAACCCTGATTGCGATCGTCGATAACGAGGCAATGGCTGAAAAGTGCTTACAGTTAACAGAGTCAGTGATTGGAGATTTATCCGAACCCAATACTGGAATTTATGCTGCCTGGCCACTCAGCATGGTCAAAGGTTTGTCCTCTCACGATCTGGCAAAGGAAGATTGAATATGGTCTGGGTTCAATTTGTGTTGACTGCGCTCGCCATTGTGGTGGCTGCTTATTTCCTGGCAAAATATGGTGATGTGATTGCCATCCGGACCGGATTGGGGGGGATGTTCATTGGAATATTGCTGATGGCTGGGGCAACATCTTTGCCTGAATTATTGACATCTATGGAAGGTGTTAGACAAGGTTCTCCCAATATCGCTGCGGGTAACTTGATGGGTAGTAACGCCTTCAATATGGTGTTATTAGCAGTTCTGGATTTATTACATCGTAGCCAGCGCATCCTGCGGAAAGCAGCCATGCGTCATGCTCTTACAGGTAGCCTGGCGATTATGATGATTGGTCTGGTGTTGTATTTCATGGCAGCAGATATCCAGGTGAAGATTGGTTTTTTGGGGTTGGATTCGATTATCATCATCGCGGCTTATATTTTTGCCTTGCGCTTGATCTCTGGAGAGCCGAGGGGGGAGAAACTGAGTAACGAGGAAATACCGGATGATGTTCCCAAGCTCTGGGTGGGTTTGCTTGGTTTTTCTCTCGCTGCTGGAGCGTTGATTCTGGTCACACCTCTTATGGTTAGAGCTGCTGTAGAAATTGCTGAACTCACAGGCTTAGGTACCACCTTTGTGGGTACAACACTGGTTGCGCTCGTGACTTCATTACCCGAAATGGTGACAACCATTGCTGCCATCCGGATTGGTGCCAGCGATATGGCGATTGGCAACCTGTTCGGTAGCAATATGTTCAATATGTTTGCGTTGGGATTGACCGACCTGTTTTACACCCAGGGTCGATTCCTGGGTGCGATTGACCCGGCTTTCATGCTGGTGGGTCTGTTCGGATTACTGATGACCGCTATTGGGCTGGTGGGTAACCTCGCAAAATTGGAGAGACGCTTCTGGTTTATCGAAGTGGATTCACTTTTACTTTTCATTTTATATATCTCAGGGATGCTGCTTCTGTATCAACGTGGGATTAATTAATTTTATTCTTGACACAATTTATGACAATTCTTGGTACAATTAGCCATCGGGCGTGACGTTGCAAGGAGGATTGTATGGATACCCCTGAGTGGTTATTTCGTATTCGCAAAGATTTAGAAAAAATTACCGGTCAGATAGCTTGTGAGATTTGGCCGACACCAAAAGGTAAACCATACTTTAATTACCGACTGGAGCATGTGCGCCAGGTGGAACGTGATGCGCGTTGGCTCTTGCAGCAGGTCGGTGGTGACGAAGAAGTCGTAATTGCCTCAGTCTGGTTGCATGACCGCTTCCAACCGCAACTGGCAAAACCCGATCGGCATGCCTTGCTGGCAGCCAACTGGATTCGTGAGAATCTGGCCGAAACTGGTTTTCCGCAGGAGAAGATCAATCTGGTAGCCTATGTGGTCGCGATGCATTCGAGCGAACCTCAGTCCCTGCCCGAGGAAGATCACGATGCCCGAGTTTTGTGGGATGCTGATAAGCTCACCAAATTGGGACCACTTTCTTACACCAATATGATCGCTGTGATGCCGGCTTTCCCCGAGCATACCATGAGCTATGGCGAGATTGTGAGCATGGCGAAGAATGAACTGGAACGCCGCAAAGAACTTGTGGATTTGTTTTATTTTCCGGTATCACGAAACCGTGCTGCCCAACGTGTTGCGGCCCAGGAGTGTTTTTTGAATCAAATGCGGCGTGATATTGCAGGAGTGTAGTCTGTTGGATGAGGGGGAGTTACGAGGGTGAGTCGTAGTGTGGTAACTTGTCCCATGGATTAAAATCCATGGATACTGCGATTCAAACCGATTGAAATCGGTTGGGTTTGGAAACCTTTTTCAAAGGGTTTGAAATTTGTTATCCTGTGGATACCTATACTTTGTATTGATCCACAGGAGTAGTTGGCACAACATATTCTGTTTGACCACCTTATTCCCATTTGAGAATATGCTCCAAAAAGTAGGGCAATTGCTTCTGCCACCAAGGCCAGTCGTGGTTGACATCCTGTCCCCAGTAGTCGATCCAGGCGGGGATGCACTTATCGCACAGGATTTGCTCGAGGGCACGCGTATCCCGCAACATGTCGTCCTCCCAGGCACCCTGACCAACGGAAACGATGATCTTACTCTGACGGTACTGAGAGAGATACCACTCTTCTTCCAGATTGGGCAGGTAGGCTAAAGGTAAATTGAAGTAGACAGTCTGATCCATGTAATCGCCGATGAACATGGAGAGTTGATAGAGGCCACTCAGGGCGATCAAACCACTGAAGATTTCCGGATGGCGAAAAAAGAAATTGCAGGCATGATAGGCACCCATACTGGCACCGGTTACCAGAAATTTTTGCTCAAATCCTTCTCCATGATTGTTGATGAAAGGTACCACCTCCTGGACGATGTAACGATCATAGGATTCGTGACGCAACGCTCGCTCGTCAGGGGGTGCATCCCAGTTAGCCCAGGATTGACTGTCAATCGAGTCGACGGTGAAAACCTTGATGCGTCCATTCTCGATGAAGGGATAAATGGCGTGGATCATGCCATTGTCTTCGAAATCAAAGAAGCGTCCGCTCTGGGACGGAAAAACCAGCAGCGGGATACCGTTGTGACCATAGACCTTCAGCTCCATAATCTGGTTGAGGCTGGGGCTCCACCACTGATGGTATTCGATCTTCATCCCAGATCATCCCCCTGTGCTGCCAGAATGACCTGCTCGGCCGTCAGGATGTCTTTAAGGTGTGGTGAACGCAAGATGTAGCCATAATCCCCCAGCGCATTACGCAGGACGGCGTCCATAGGCTGATGGTGCACCAGCATATCACTGAACTCGGAGAGCACCTCCTGGTGCGGTAAGGCGTAATGAATGTGACGTTTACGGCCCAGATAAGCGCAGTGATAGGGGCGGGTAACCTGAGCGTCAAAACGGTTATGCACGATCATGTTAGCGTATTCGGCGTAGATGTCGAAATTGTTGGCGTAGTTGTACATATCGGTGGTCAAGCCGCCAGGTGGGCGCATGTTGACCTCCAGCGCAATGATACGACCATCGCCTGTCCGGAAGTACTCCAGGTGGAAGAAGCGTGCACGGATATTGAAAGCTTTTACCGTGCGCAAGCCAATCTCCTCCAGGTCTTCTGGGATTTCACGCAAGCTGTAGTAGAAAAAGTCCAGGTCGTGGTTTACGGTTTCCATCACACCCTGACGGAAGACATCCACGGTAGAAAAGACAACCTTGCCATCCTGATCTGCCAGCCCGTCATAAGAGACCACCTGCCCCTGGATGAATTCCTCAAACAGGTAATCTACGGATGGCTTGTTGACAAAAAAGTAGCGCAGTTCGTTCTCGTTGTGAATTTTGTAAGTGGCGGCTGCCCCGACACCTTTATCCGGTTTGGCCACAACCGGGGTTCCGACCTCAGAAATGAAACGCTGTGCTTCGTCATAATCACGGATAATCCTGCCACGAGCGACGGGAATCCCTGCCTGTTGGTAGATCTCTTTCATCAAAGATTTTTGTTTGACCCAGGCAATCTCTGCTGTTTTGGGACCTTCGATATTAAAATCCGTACGAATTCGGGCTCCGGTCTCCAGCCAATACTCATTATGCGATTCGAAACAGTTGATCTTGCCATAGCGGTGGGTGAAATAACCCATTGCCCGTATCAGTTCGTCATAATTGTGCATGTCAGAAACACGATAATATTCGGTTAGATAACGTCTGAGCGGATCTGAAAGCTGATCGAAGGCAGCATCGCCAATCCCCAGTACATTGACACCCGTTTCGCGTAGTTTGACTACGAAGGGGTAGTAATTGGTGGGAAAATGGGGAGAGAGATAAACATAGTTCATAATTTAGATAAACCCTGTAAATAATCTACAAATTATATAATAAAATTGAGAATGAAGATTAACAAAAGGGGGGCAAAAATTCTCTAATGGGGTAACAAACCGCTATAATAAC
>JACZIY010000508.1 GCA_014860845.1 Anaerolineaceae bacterium | reverse complement strand
TGTTACTTCTGCACTCATTGGTGCATCCCGCCCTTCCCAAATTGAGGAAATTGTGGCTGGTGTCGCGCATCCGGTTCTATCTAATGATGTTCTTGAAAAAATTGAAGTAATTTTATCTGCATAAATGATAAATCATTCCATTACTGATATAACCAATTATCTGGAAATCTATCCCTGGCTGGGAACGGCTGGAATGCCCACTGATGATCAAATCGAATGTATAGCGAATACTGGTTATCAGGTTGTGATCAATCTGGCATTGGAGGAATCCCCTGGAGCGATCGCAGATGAGAGAGAAAGGGTCACCAGACTTGGAATGAATTACATGCATATACCAGTCGTTTGGGAATCCCCACAAAGTTCTGACCTCGAACAATTCTTTACGATCATGCAGCAGTTAGCAGATTACAAAGTTTTCGTGCATTGTGTGTTAAATATGCGCGTATCGGTGTTTGTGTATCTATATAGAGTGATTCACTTAAAGGAAGACCCCGCTGTTGCTTATCAGGAACTTCTCGAAATTTGGCAACCAGACGAGACATGGCAGACCTTGATGGATATCGCTTTAAAAAACTATGGTTGAGACAACATCCCCGATCTACAGAGATGTTGTCCCGTCATTATTCATTTTTTGCTGGTTGTTCAACTTTCCAGTAAATACCGTTTTCACGTTTCATCAAGCCAGTGTCAATCATATCACGCCGTAATTGGGCATAATCCTGGTGAAAGCGTTCCAAAATTTGATTTACTTCCTTTTCCTGGTACTGTTTTCCTGATTCAAATTCTGGCAACATGTATAGTAATACTGCTATCAGTTTCTTTCTTTGACCCGGGATGGTTTTCAGAGTTCCATCCGGATTGGTAAAATTTTTAACTACTTTTTGATCATAGGCGTCCATGTCAACCTCTCTTACAAATGTTGGCAACTGTTCCGGTGTCAACAATTCTTTTGATAACGACTCAAGCTTTTTTGCGTTGAGTTGATATATGTTGTAATAGCCCTCCGCTCGGGCTGAAACCAAACCTGCTTTGCTCAAACGAGACAGGTGATGGGAAACGGTTGAAGATGCAATTGATAACATCTCCGCCATTTGCTCCACTGATAAATCCTGCTGGGCAAGCAATCCAATAATCTTCAAACGATTGGGATCAGCCAACGCTTTGAAGAAATTTAAAAGTTCCTGAATCTTCTCATCATTATTCATATAAAATCATCC
>JACZIY010000507.1 GCA_014860845.1 Anaerolineaceae bacterium | reverse complement strand
ATATAAAAAGAATAAGATCCCTTTTCTTGATTTGGTTCTTCATCGTAAATTCTTCTGGCAATTGCTTCGGTAAAAATTAAATTCCATTTTTGGGGGACAATGATCCATCTTCTGAATAGAAAGTGACTCACCAATGAAGGTAATCCAAAATAATGGCCCCATTCTAAAACATGTAATGCTTTTGGAGAAAAATAATGCCACCATTTATCAATTGAAAAACCTGCTTCAGACAAACGTTTTTGCCATACGTCCGGAGAATCACAATGATGATGTCTCGAGATCCAATTAAAGAATTTTCTGTATAGGTTTCCTAATTGATTTAAATGAATTCTATCGAACCAACTGGAAACAGATAAATTTTCAAGAAATAAATGGTTAGGCACGCAAAAAATAAATACCCCGTTTGGTTTTGTTACCCGGGCAACCTCCTGAATAACAACATCAAGGTCTTCTATGTGTTCCAAAACTGAATTGCTGATAACACTACTAAAATACTCATCCGGAAAAGGCAATTGGTTTCCCAATCCATTGATTACCTGCATATAACTCCCCAGATTTGCAGCCAATTTAACTGGACCAGACCAGGGATCGAGGCCTACATCGATAGGACGGTCGAATGCAATTGAAGCAAAATGCCCATCCCCACATCCTAAATCCAATATGGGTCGTTGGAGATTGATTTCCTGGTACGCACGGGCTTCCACAGCGCGCAACAAACCTCTGAAATATGGCATTTCTTTTAACTGAAGCCATAAATAATCTTTCGTCTCACTGGCTTCGGTGTTTTTCGCATTTCCATTCATGTATGAGAGATATCCTTAATAATAGAGTCAAATAAATTTTCGTATTCCAATGCCACCATATCAGGCTCATACTTCATTTTGATTGCGTCATAATCATTTCTAAAATGAGTGGGATTACGAAGAATTCTGATTAAGGCATCTGCCAAGGCCTTAGAATCTCCTATCGGTATGATTTCTCCCAATTCATGCATTTTTACAGGTTGTCTTACGCCAGGCAAATTGGAAGCAACACAGGGAATCCCATTGATCATTGCCTCAATCTGAACTAAACCAAAAGCTTCGGTCGAATTCAAACTGGGTAAAACTAACACATCGAGATTGGGGTAAAAGGCTGACATTTGATCTGGATTTAACACACCAACAAATTTCCAATTTCCCGATTTTTCATAGGCTTCAATCTTGTCGGATAGTCGTGAGAAATAATTTTCTTCACCGATAATATTTTTATATGGGCCAGCAAATTGGACTTGTGCATCCGGGAACTCCTCAAGCACTTTTGGCATGGCATTTAACAGCACTTCGACACCCTTTTCAGTGGCAAATCTGGCAGCCATACCAATAACAGGCCAATGGTTCTCAGGATTGTGCTCTACGCGAAATTCTTCAACCTTCTTTTTCGATATCTCAGGTAAAACAACAGGTGGGAGAGCAACACTTAATTTTCTTAAATATCGTCTTAGGTAAGTGGAATTTTCTGCGTAATCCCTGGTATAGGTCACGATCTTGTGCGCAAATATTGCAGCCAATTCATTCATCATCAATACAGCTTTATTTGCAAACCATGCCATCGCTCCAGAAGGCATTATCAAATCACAATGGTATGTGATGATGGTTGGCTTATTAAACAACCTTCCCCTCAGAGCTACACCAGCAGCATCGAATTGTGGCAAATGTAATTGAATAACATCATGTTCCAGAACTAATTTTGTTGCCATATACCCAAAAGCAGGCATGATCACGCCTTTACTTAATCTGAACCATACGGGGACTCGAACAATTCTTACCCCATCAAGGATTTCTTTCTTGGGTAAAGTTTTTTCGAACTGTGATGTCAGAACCGTCACTGTATGACCGCGACCGACCAATGCCTTTGCTAATCTTTCAGCATAGATGGTGAGTCCACTTGTGTGGGGACGATAATAAGTCAAAACTATCAATATCTTCATCGGAAATAACCTATTTGGTAAAGAGATTTATATTTTCCTGTGCCCAATTAAATAATTTTTGCAGTCCGTTTCGCACCGAGACTTTGGGTTTCCATTTCAGTTCATTTTGAGCTTTTCGAATATCGGAAACATAGATTTTTTGATCCCCAGGTCGCCAATCTCCCCACAAAACTGGAATCTTATTCCCCAACATTTCTTCTAGGATTGGTGAAAATTCCCTCCATACTGAAATCATCTGTTCAGAACCTCCACCGATGTTGTAAACCTCTCCAGCAGCGATATTAATATTTTCAATACAGGCATCATAAACATCCAATAGATCTTCGACGAATAAAACATCTCTTACCTGTTTTCCATTGCCATAAATAGAAATTTGTTTCCCGGTTAAAACCGCGATAATAAACCATGCTAACCAACCCTGATCTTCAACCCCGAATTGACGGGGTCCATAAATACAACTTTGTCGTAAAACTACAGTTGGGATGCCATAGATCCGGTGATAATCACGAACATACTGGTCACCGCTTCCTTTTGAGCAACCATAAGGAGAATGGAAATCCAAAGTAAACTTTTCTGAAATCCCTTGTGGATAATCCAGATAACGATAATTGGTCTCATTCTCAATGACTTGGATGTCTTCCATGCCACCATATACTTTATTCGTTGATGCATAAAGCACGATTGGATTATTGTTAGAATTTCTCGCGGCTTCAAGGACATTAAAAGTACCTTGCGCATTGATTTCAAAATCTTTCCGAGGATTAATAACGGAAGTAGTGACTGCTACTTGACCAGCAAGATGAACAATTACATCCTTATTCTTAACTGCATTGATTAATGTTTCCTGATCTCGGATATCTGCTTTGATTAAGCTGAAAGAGTTGTTCTTGATGGATTCCAACCAGGTCAAATTTAGTGTGGAACCAGAACGAGATAGATTATCATATAGGGTGACATCCTCTCCTCTTTTCATCAGTCGAGCAACATAATTAGAGCCAATGAAACCAGCACCACCCGTAATTAAATATTTTCTAGTCATGCATTTCTCCACTATTCTGCTCATTTGTTATTTGATCTTTAAATTGAACTAATTGTGAAAATAGATTTTTCAGTGAATATCCATCATGACTTAACGCGTATATTCCAAGGATTCCTATCAGAACAAATTGGGATATATGCATGATCAATGCGAATGCAAGCGCTAATGATTCATCGATATTAAACAATTTTAATCCTGCCACAATTGAGGATTCATAAATACCTAATCCGGCAGGAGCAGAAGGTAAAGCAACTCCAAGCGCCAAGGTTGTGTTGGCAAATGCCCCCCACCACCATTCAGACGTTCCTGTAAGAATAAATAAAAATAAAGAAAATTGCACAAAACTCACCAACCACGAAGCAAAAACACCAAAAAATCCAGCAGCAAATTGTTTAGGATTTCGAAGTGTTTTGAAACCTTCTAATAAGGAGAGAAAAAACGGAACGATTATTTTGGCTAAAAGATTTGAGTTTTTCCCTATTCTGTGAAGGAATTTTTCAAATGATTTTGAGTTTCGAATGACAAAAAACAAAACAATTAAACCAAGTACCATTATTCCTAAAATAAACCAGGCAGTGGTTTTAATCCATGCTAATCCCACAACATAGGGCAACATAATCAGTAAGAAGAAAGCCAGAATAATCAGGTCAAACACACGTTCAATAAAAATTGAAGATAGAATGTTTCCTGGGTTTACATTTAAGGATGCACCCATGAATACTGCCCGGCTAATTTCACCCATCCGGAATGGAAAAATATTATTGATGAAATATCCCAGACATAATTTCATGAATGTATTCTTGTAAGTTGGTCGGAAAGAAAGCAGTGCTCGCCAACCAAGTGTTCTGACCAATAAAAACAATAATGTAAATGCAGCAGAAAATAAGTAATACGAAAAAGGTGTTTTCTTCAAAACCTCAAATGCCTGATCCAGCGGTACTAATTTAATCAATGCATAAATGGCGATGAAACTCAATAAAAAACCTGGAACCCAGCGCCAAATATTATTCAGGTTAAAGGAATATCTTGGTTTTTCTGATTTCAATCACCCTCCAAACGCAAAACAGCCATGAATGCATCTTGAGGTATTTCCACATTCCCCACCATCTTCATGCGCCGTTTCCCGCGTTTTTGTTTCTCCAACAATTTCTTCTTTCGAGTGATATCTCCACCATAACATTTTGCTAAAACGTCTTTTCTTAGTGCCTTTACATTTGCTCTGGAAATAATCCTTCCAGCAGCCGAAGCTTGAATAGCAACATCAAACAGTTGTCTGGGAATTAATTCTTTTAACTTTGTTACCAGAGCCTGGCCTTTATGGTAGGCATCTTCTTTATGGACAATTGCAGCCAACGCATCAACAGGCTCACCACCAACTAAAACTTCAAGCTTTACCAGGTTTTCAGGCCGATATTCAGCGAATGAATAATCCATTGACGCGTATCCTCTGGTTTTGGATTTAAGATCGTCGAAGAAATTTATAATCAGCTCTGATAATGGGATTTCAAATGACAATTGAACCCGGTTAGCTGCTGGATATTCCTGTTCTTTATAAATACCCCTGCGTTTTCTCGCCATCTCCATTACAGTTCCATAATAATCTGTCGGGGTAATGATCTGCAAATTCATCCAGGGTTCTAATATTTCAACGATTTCTCCTTCATCTGGAAGCATGGCTGGGGAATCTATAAATTTTTTTTGTCCGTCTTTCATCACAACCTGATATTCCACCGATGGTGCAGTCACAACGATATCAAGATCGTATTCCCTTTCTAATCGTTCCTGGATAATCTCCATATGGAAAAGTCCAAGAAAACCACAACGAAATCCAAAATTTAATGCCTGAGAAGTTTCAGGGACAAATTCGAGTGCTGCATCATTAAGTTGTAGTTTTTCAATGGAATCTCGCAAATCCGGGTAAGCCTCTCCATCCACCGGATAAATACCAGCAAATACCATTGGTTTGGGATGACGGTAACCCGGTAAAGGTGTAGTTGCAGGATTTTTTGCTAAAGTGATCGTATCCCCAACCCGGCATTCAGTTACAGTTTTTAGACCGGTTGCGATATAACCGACCTCTCCGTCAGATAAATCCGTGACAGTCCGCATATCAGGGGTAAAAACACCAATTTCGACCGGTCTCAAATCCAGCCCATTCGACATGATCCGAATGATATCCGTATTGGTCATTTTGCCTTCCATGATTCGAATGTAGGCTACGACACCTTTGTAAGAATCATAATGCGAGTCAAAAATTAGTGCTTTCAAAGGCGCTTCGGCATCTCCAATCGGTGGAGGAACATTTTTTACAATACTTTCGAGAACTGATTCGACATTTATCCCGGATTTTGCTGAAATTTTGATGATATCATCCGGATTTACCCCTAATAAATTTGAAATTTCCTGAACCACCTCGTCCGGTCTGGCTGAAGGTAGATCAATTTTGTTGACCACCGGGACAATCGTTAAATCTGATTCTAATGCAAGATATAAATTTGCTAAAGTCTGTGCTTCAATTCCTTGTGAAGCATCCACAACCAATAAAGCTCCCTCGCAAGCTAATAAAGCTCGACTTACCTCATAGTTAAAATCTACATGTCCTGGGG
>JACZIY010000506.1 GCA_014860845.1 Anaerolineaceae bacterium | reverse complement strand
ATATAAAAATGTTACCCAAATGAATATATCAAAAACTTGTGAAATGCTACAATTGATGTCTAAGGATTATTGACCTGAGGTTGATAACTATGAAAAGAATATCGAAAGAAAATATACGTGTTGGTATTGTTGGGACTGGCTTGATTAGCGTTGCTCATACCAGAGCATTAAAATGGAATGGAATCCAGGTTGCCGGGATACTCGGAAGCACATATGAAAAAACGAAAATTAAAGCAGCAGAAATGGAAATCCCACATGTCTATCATTCCTTCGACCAGATGGTAGCCGATGACCAGATTGATGTAATTCATCTGACCACTCCCAATTACTTGCATTATCCGCATGCGAAATCAGCTTTACTGGCAGGAAAACATGTTGTCTGTGAGAAACCTCTGACCATGAACACTGCGGAATCGAAAGAGCTGATGTTATTGGGCAGAGAGAAAAACCTGGTGACAGCTGTTAATTTTAATTTCAGAATGTCAGCTATGGTACAAAAAGCATTAGAAATTGTTCGCAATGGTGAAATTGGAAAACCTTTCATCATTCATGGTTCTTACTTGCAGGATTGGCTTTTGTATCCAACCGACTGGAACTGGCGTCTGGATACCAATGTTGGGGGAAAATTACGTACCGTTGGAGATATTGGGTCTCATTGGATCGATCTGGTATCGTATGTCAGCGGTTTACGTATTCTGGAAGTTTTAGCAGATTTTAAGACCTTTCATGATAAGAGATATAAATTTTCTGATACCGGAAAACAGCAGGAAATTAACATCGATTCAGAAGATTATGCCTCCATTTTGATACATTTTGAAAATGGGGTTCAGGGTGTGCTGAGTATTTCGCAATTATGTGCTGGTCACAAGAATCGTCTATTCTTTGAAATAAATGGCAGCAAATCCTCCATTGCCTGGAATGCAGAAGAATCAGATCAATTATGGCTGGGGTACCGCGACCAGGAAAATCAGATCCTGGAAAACGAACAAGGAAGAGAATTGTCATCAGAAAACAAAAAACGAACTTCCGCCGATACATTTAATGAACTCTATCGCAGAATTTACTCTTATTTGCTGGCAGGTGAGATGCAAAAGAGGCCTGATTTTCCTACCTTTGAAGATGGACATTATGGGATGTTGGTCGGGGAAGCCATCGAACAATCAGCGCGAGAAAAGGTCTGGAAAAAAGTCAGAATTGAGGACCTTAACTAGATTCATTTCCTTACCAATGTCACAATCCTTCCTGAATGGTGGTTCCAATCGGATACATGAGCTTCCTGAAACGGCTGATTTTCGGTATACTTTAATCTATCCTTTTTCTACAGGTTTATGAGGAGATTTGAATGGTTCGGATTGAGACCATAAAAGAGATTCGCCCCAGCTTTGATGCAGAATTTTCACCGGGTGAATTTGTGCCCAGAACCCCGGCCATTGAAGAAGCATACCGTTGGGGTAAAGAATTACACCATGGCCAGTTACGCATGAGTGGAGAGCCTTATTTTGAAACTCATTGTGGTTGGGTGGCGGGATTAATCGATAAATTGGCGGGTGTGGAAGCCTGGACCATAGCGGCACTCCTGCATGATAGTGTTGAGGATCAGGAAAGCAGCTTTGAGATGATTCGACAACATTTTCCCGGTATGTTGGGGATGGAAGTTGCTCATATTGTGGATGGTGTTACCAAGATCAGTAACCCGCGTGATGGCAGTTCCCGTGACCTTGAGACACTGCGAAAAATCGCTCGATTTCGTGATCCCGGTGTTTTCCTGGTGAAGCTGGCGGATAAGAGCCACAATGTATTAACACTTGAATTTATGCCAGAATACAAACGGATATCCAAAGCCAGTGAAGCCATTCGAGCTTATGGAAAATTAGCCGGTATTTTGAATTGTTATCGTTGGCGACGCTGGCTGGAAGATATGGCTTTTCCGCATGCTGATCCTGAGACTTATGCATTTGTGCGCGGGCGAATTGATGCTGACAAACGCCTGGAATTAAAATTTGTCAATAATATGCTGGAGCAGCTGGCAGAATTGATGGATAAGGCAGGATTGAGCGGAAAAGTATCCCTGACGGTGAATGGGTATTGGCAATCCTGGCAGAAAATTCGCCGTATGGCACGCTTGCGAAAATCTGCCATGGATTCATTTGAAGCGTTGAATGACCTTGTCAGTTTCCGCATGGTCCTGGATGATCCGGATCCAACCCATGCATATACTTTACTCGCCCATGTCAATCGGTTCTTTGGACCTTATCTGGATCAGAATCGCTTTGACGACTATATCGCGCATCCTCAAAATGGTTATCGTGCATTGCAAGTCACTGTCTGGTTACCAGAGTTCGGTGCAATCGAAGTGGCGATCACCACAGAAGATATGGAAGGTGAAAATACCTGGGGTGTCATATATGCCTTGAAAAATGGCAAGGATATCAGCGAATACCGTCCAGTGGAGATTTTTACACCCACCGGTGGTGCTCGTTTCCTTCCAGAAGGCTCATCTGTTCTGGACGCCGTCGCTATGATCCAACAGGAGTTTTTGCTGGATAAAATCAGCGGTGTCAAAGTCAATGGCAATCTGGCGATGCTATCTGATAAAGTTAAACCGGGCGATCTGGTGGAAGTGGTAACAAGCACGACCCGAATTCCCCCTGACAGCAGTTGGCTGAAAATTGTCAATCCCGCAACTGCCAGAATTTTGCGATCGGTGCTGGCTGTTGAGGATTTACGACAGGCTGCTGAAAATGGAAAGCAGAACCTGAGAAACGTTTTGCATGAACGTGGAATTTTAGCATTGGAAGATGTGCAGGCTTTATACCCTGAACGAATCGATCAATTATTGGAAATCACCAGTGCAGCCAATTTGCAGGATATGTATGCTGCCATTGGCAGCGGAGCCATCAGAATTGTCGACATTGCAAAGGATCTGGATGAACTTGGAATCTCGAAGGCTGAATTGAATTGGACGACTATCAACATTCAATCCGGATCCTATGCCAATCGACCGGGTGTGCTGGCAAAATTGGCTGGATTAATATCAGATTCCGGTGGAAATATTGTTCGCTCTGTGAATAACACGATGCCGGATGGTGGTTTCTATCTACGTCTGGTGGTGGAAAAAATCAGTCCTATCAGTGACAATAAAGAAACGTTCAAAAAACAAGCCTCAGACATTTCTGGAATCAATATCAAAGAAATAGAAATCGTCCCGTAATTGGGCTTTCAGCCTGGGATTTGCTTGACATTCTTTGGTTCAACGGTTAGAATCTTGGTCACTAAGCCGAGTTAGCTCAGTTGGTAGAGCACACGACTGAAAATTGTGGTGTCCACAGTTCGATTCTGTGACTCGGCACACAGGCGTCAGAAATGACGCCTGATTTTTTTTGTAATTATCGGTTAGAATCGTTAGCATGAACAAACGAAAATTACAAATCATCGGGATCGCACTCGTACTGGCTTCCCTCGTTGGATTGGTCAGTATTCCAAGAAGCATCCCAGTTACCATCAACGGGGAAACACAATTTCTAAACACCAATGCCTGGACTGTATCTGCTGCTTTACAGAAAGATGGGTTTCTATTAGAAGAAGCCGATCAAATCTCTCCGGATAAGTCGAGTCTATTATTAAGCGTTCAGGAAATTGAAGTGGAACTCGCCAGGCCAGTGAATATTACAATTTTTCCGACAAACGAAGAAATCGATCTTTATTCAGCCAATCGAGTCCCAGGTGAATTATTAGCTGAAGCTGGCATTAGTTTAGGAGAATACGATCAACTCTTAAGGAATGGGAAACCAGTAAATGTTGAAGAGGAATTACCCTATCAGGGTGATTATCATTTTGTCGTAAGAAAAGCTGTTGCAATTGAAGTGAATGATACCGGTGAAACTGACCAGATTTATTCCAGCTCTGAAACATTGGGTCAGGCATTAGCAGAAAATGGAATTCAGCTTGAGGTGGGTGATCGTATTTCACTGGATCTGGATACAGTCCTGAATTCGGATCTGGAACTCCAAATCCAACGGGCAAAATCCATTAAAATTCACCTGAAAGACGAATCGATTGAGATTCAAACTGCTGCTGAAACTGTGGGAGAAGCACTGGCTGAAGCTGGTATGGCACTGCAAGGATTAGATTACAGTCTGCCGAGCTCAAATGCTCCAATTCCTGAAGATGGACAGATTCGGGTTGTCAGAGTCCGTGAAGAATTTATGCTTTCGCAAACCAATATACCGTTTTCGGTCGATTACGTTCAATCGGACGAGGTGGAGCTGGATCAGAGAGATGTGGTTCAGGCGGGTGAATTTGGTGTAGAAGTGACGAGAACCCGTGTCATTTATGAAGATGACCAGGAAGTCAGCCGGGTTGAAGAGATTACCTGGGTTGCTAAAGAACCGAAAGAACAACTAACCGGTTTGGGTACCAAGGTGGTGGTACGCACCATGGATACCCCCAGTGGTCCAATTGAATATTGGCGGGCAGTGAATGTGTACGCCACGTCCTACTCCCCCTGTAATTTGGGAATTGATAATTATTGTAATTCTATTACTGCCAGTGGAATAACAGCACAATATGGTGTTATTGCTGTAACACGCGCCTGGTACAATCTGATGCGAGGGCAAAGCATGTATGTGCCTGGTTATGGCATCGGAGTCATAGCTGATGTGGGCGGTGGCGTTCCCGGAAAATATTGGATAGATCTCGCATATTCAGATAGTGATTATGTTGCCTGGCACCATAATGTCACGGCTTATTTCTTAACCCCGGTGCCGGAAAATATTTCATGGATCCTTCCTTAATTCCAACGCCTCTGAATGTGCGCAATCTTCTGCGCGAATACGATCTCAGTCCGCGGAAAAGTCTTGGGCAAAATTTTCTGGTGGATAATGGAGCCCTGGAAAAAGTAGTCGATGCTGCTGAAATTGAACCAGTCGATGTGGTGCTGGAGATTGGGGCTGGTTTGGGCTCATTGACGCGCTTTTTATCTGCTGCAGCTCGTAAAGTAGTGGCCGTGGAACTGGATTCTCATTTGATCCCGATCCTGGAGAC
>JACZIY010000505.1 GCA_014860845.1 Anaerolineaceae bacterium | reverse complement strand
AGTGGTGTTGAAGAATCCGAGCGCAGACGCAAGAAAAAAGACCGTAATATGGTCATTCTCGTTTCAGGACTGTTTATTCTGATTGCGGTTTTATGTGTGACGGCGGTTTATGTAATTTTGAACTACTCAAAATTTACAGGAAGAGTTCCATCCATCACGGCGACTCAGGTACTGGTTGTTCAACCAGAAGTGACTGCAACCTCCACTCTAGCCCCAACAGCAACAAAAACTCCTCTGCCTACCGCGACAGCGACAACGATTCCGACTGCCACACCTTTGGTGGCGCTCAGTGACAAAGCCATCAGTGCTGATAATGTTGGCTCATTACAGGTCAAACTTCAAAGAGATTTCCAGGATGCTGTGGTCACCTCTCTGGATGGAAATCGAGTAGCATTCGCTGATGGCGAGACCGTGACAGTCTATAATGCCGCAGATGGTAGTCAATTATTTGAGTTGAGTGGTCACACATCCAATATAACGGATATGGTTTTTTCGATGGATGGAAATTACTTGGTAAGTGCTGCAGATGATTTTACAGTGTATTTATGGAATCTGAAAATTGGCACATTGGATAAAAGTTTTGTGTTTGATGTGAATGCTGTAAATAGAGTTTACGCAGGTAACAACTTCCCAAGGGCTATCTCGGTTGATTATTCCCCGGATGGCAGCACAATCGCAGCTGGTGGGTTTGGGCTGATCAGTATATTTGATATCCCTACAGGACTTTCACGCGGATTATATGAAATGACAGTCGATGAATTGAAGGCTATCGCCTCCGAAACAGAATCCCCACAGGGATTTGAGGTCAAATTCAGTGAAAATGGCTGGACATTGGCTGCCGGAATGAGTGGTAGTCTGGTGGGTGTGGATACCCTGGATGCAACTCCTTTATACCAATTCGATTTGAGCCCCAATGCCGACGTGCTTTTTGCTGATGACCGTTTGGTGATGCTTGAAGCAGATACCGGTGGTGTGTCATTACGAAGACTTGACACAGGTGAAATTTATAATGGTTTTGGTGGCGTTGATGATAAACCTGATCTTGAATCTCCAGCTTATGGACTTTCTGACAATTGGGAAGTGATCGGCATCGAAACAAATGCGGAACAAAATGATGTGCAATTGACTATCTGGACGATTAGCCAGGATCAAACCGTAGTTGATTTTCCAGCTATTTGTGTCGAAGACAATTGCCGGGTACCACTATTCGAAATTTCTCCGGATGGAGATTGGATTGCAGTTGAACAAATGGTTGACGGGCAGATTATCGTTCAACTTTATAATTTTGGTAGTCAATCAGAAATGCACCAACTGGATAAGTTTACCTCTGCCGTTCAATCCATCAGTATTTCTCCAACATCAGAATTGATTGCAGTCTTGGATCAAAATGGTGTACTACGAATTTGGGATGTAAAATTTGGTGCCCAGCGCATTTCGTTGGATGCTACAGGATTGGAAATGATTGAATTATCCAAAAATGGTCGCTTCTTATTTGGATGGAATGCTGAAAAGTTTATTGTCTGGTCATTACCGTAACACTAAATAAATATGATTCGTTGCCAGGCTGAGAATGTCTGGTATATCTATGGAGGTTTACATGGTGTCATTAGCAAACCATAAAGAAACTCTTTCGTTTTTGGCATATCTGGATGATTGGTTTCAGAACTTGCCTTTAAAGAAACTCAAAGATCTGGTTGTCAAACCTGAAAATATAGCCATCATCAGTGTGGATGTGACAAAAGGATTCTGTTCCATTGGCCCTTTAGCCAGCCCTCGGGTTGCTGATATTGTTGACCCAATTGTCGATTTAATGGAGCGATCCTGGGATGCAGGGGTCCGACACATTATCCTGAGTCAGGATTCACATGAACCCGATGCTGAAGAGTTTAGTGCCTGGCCACCGCATTGTATCCGAGGAACAGAAGAAGCCGAAACAGTGGATGAAATTCGGCAATTGCACTTTTTCGATCAAATGCTGATTCTGGAAAAAAATTCAATTGCCAATGGGCTGCATCATGATTTGCAACAATGGATTCTGGATCATGCAGAGGTCGAAAATTACATAGTTGTGGGGGATTGCAGTGATTTGTGTTCTTACCAATTGGCAATGTTTTTAAGGTTGGATGCCAATGAAAGACAAGTGAAAAGAA
>JACZIY010000504.1 GCA_014860845.1 Anaerolineaceae bacterium | reverse complement strand
GTACAATCTTTGTATAAGCATATAGAATTCTCTGATAGTTTAATTGTATGAAAAATTTTGAATTGTGGTTATTATTGACACAATCTTTTTCTTGACTTCAGACCAAATTTTGATCGACAATTCCACCTGTTTTTCCACGTGAAGAGTTTTCAAAGTGAATTTGATCAGGATTGACTTCAAGTACTTCTGGCGTGTATATAGGAAGAATTAATAATTGACCAATCGCATCACCTGGTTTGATTTCCAAAGGATGATCACTGATATTTGCCACCTTCACTAAAATTTCCCCTTGATAACCTGCATCGACTACACCTGCTCCGAGCAGATGATTGTTACGTCCTTTTGGCTTGAGTAAACCCACAAAACCGTCGGTTATTTCCAGTGTAATTCCGGTGCTGACAATCGAAGTTGAATGAGGTTCAATAACGATATTGCAATTGGCATAGATATCCAAACCAGCGTCAGCAGGATGTTTGCGGGAGGGAAGATAGGCATTTGGATCAATTTTAGCAATTTTAATTGTCTGCATATGAACTCCTCCGCGATTATACCAAAATTTCGCCATTGAAAAGTGAAATTATTAATTTTCAGGATTGTGATTTAGCAGAGAACTGAAAAGTATGTTTTGCCATTTTTGCAATTGATGGTGCATAAGGGTAGCGTCGTTGATGGGTCTGTCAAAATGTAATATTTCAGGATGCATCACGAAAGCCAGCGTTTGATCACCACCAATACCTCCATGGTGGGCAAGCAGGTTCTCGAATGCTGGTATTTGATTTGTTTCTGGGTCATATCGGCTCTGGATGATCATATCCCCAACATTTGAATATGAAAACAATTTTCCCAATTGCCATGCGGCAGTCTCTTCGTATAGTGCCAGTGGATTCTTTCCTTCGAAATCATTCGAATTGAGATAATAAATTCCTTGCGCATTGATAACAACCGGTCCATTGATGTAGGAGTCAATCGCCAGAAAGCCAATTCCTGGATGGCAAATCAATGCTTCAATCAAATTCGGATAGAGTTCTTTGATCTCCTCCAATAGAAGTCTTTGTTTAATGTTGATAAAGTACAACATAGCCAGGCTGCCAGATGTACACAAAACCATGTCGGTTTGTTTTATCTGGGTATCCTTTTGAGGTAAATCAAAATAAAAATAATTCCCTTTGTCTTTTTTGTACTGTTCATAAATGCGACGGGCTGTTTCGTTGAGTTTTTTATGGGGAGCCAGCGCCATTTGTAACAATGAATTTACATAACCTTTGGTTTCTTCGGACGCGCCAGTATCGACAATTGAATATTGATCCTCAAGAATTCTTTGGATGAGTTGTTCGAGCGTTATTCCAAATATCTGTTGAAATGGCGCTCCTTCTGACAAGCCATGATCAGAAATGATGACAATTTCATACATGCGCGGGGCATGCTCAACGGCATCTTTGATGCGCTGAATTTGTTTGTCAATATCGCGTAGCGTTATCATAGCAGCGGGGCTGGCTACACCTGTGTGATGGGCGACCACATCGTAACCAAAATAAGTTGCATAGATGGTCTGACTCCCACGGAACATATCCTCAATTAACAGGTGAGTAGTCAACTCGCGTATGAGTACGGCAGAAACAGTTCTTTCTAAGGCAAATAGCAATGTTCTGCGAATACTGGGTTTGCGTCCGGACAAAAATTGAGCGGTTGATTGATATATTTCACGAATCAATTCAAGAATCATCAGGAGAATTGTGTGAATGTAGTTATAGGGATTAAGGAAAAAATTATAAAAAATACCGCTTCTTTTAGGAAGTTTTCTGAATTGAGATAATTTACTCATGGTTAGAACTGACCGTCCAGCATTTCCAGAGAACATATTTCCCAAACTGGAACTATTAAAGGCTAATAAACCTCCTTTATGTTGGAATCGTTGTTCAATCATTGCTGTATCGCTGAGATGATTGGAGACAACCAATTTATCGAGATCCTTTTCATACCAACGAAAGGCAGGGATGTTTGTGTTATCTCCGTATAAAATACCCATCTGGCTAGCAGACGTCTGCGACGGTAACCCACAATTCCACGGATGGATCTGATAATTTTTTGCGATAAAATTCCGCAGTGTCGTCATGTAACCGAGGTCAATTGCTTCTCGTAAAACATTATAAGAAAGGCCATCAATTTCGATAATGATTAGTCCTGCTGGTTGGGCACTTTCTGGTGGCAGATCCTTCGGTTTAATTTTGGGGATGACCGAACGATAATATGAATCATTTTCATCTAAGGCCAATAAATTGGAAGCTAACAAATTCATAAATGAAATGCCCAGCACCACATATATTACACTTGGATAATCCAAAAAATTAAATCCGGGCATAATGTAAGCAACCAATACAATAACAACAATATTCAAAAAAAATGAAAATAATCCCAGTGTTAGCACCGTGAGTGTTATTGTCAACTGTAGAATAAGGGGTCTCAGGATTGCATTTAAAAGACCAATCAAAGTAACCGCCAAAAATGCATCAAACTCACTGGAAATGACTAACCCTGGTAACCAACGTCCTAATAAAAATAATGTTATTGTTTCAACGATCCAAACAATAAGGATATGACGCATTCTGCGATACGTTGGGTATGGAAATCTGCCCAATATCATGGTTTTATTGTACACAGAAAGAACCTTTTTTACACCTATCCAACAACCCTTTACAGGTCTTATTAATTCAAAGACAAAAATGCTTGACAATCATGATCCAATTTTCTAGAATTCTATTTTCCCAAAAAAACTACAACCAAAGAAGGTCTTTTTTCAACATTAAAAAATGAGGAGTTGTTTATGGCGACAGAGAATCTTGCAATGCCAGTAGAAAAGCCTGTGAAAAAACAACGGCGTTGGCGAACATTGTTTGCCTTGTCCTTTGGTTATTTCATTGACCAGGGTGAAGGTCAGACCATATCTGTTTTATTTCCAACATTACAGGCATTATGGGGATTAAGCTACACCAATCTGGGCACGATTGGAACGATCAGGAGTATTTTACAGGCGATCAGTGCTCCTTTCTGGGGCTATGCCGCCGATCGATACTCCAGAAAAAAAGTAATTCTGATTGGCACAGGAATATGGGGAATTTGGACAGCAGTTTGTGGTTTGACACAGGATTTTGGACAATTATTAATCATCCGTGCAATTTCCGGAATCGGATTGGGCTGTTTGATGCCAGCAACATTTTCAATTATGTCTGATACATTTCCGCCCAAACAGCGAGGACGAGCATTAGGTGTTTTGGAGGCGATTGGGGTTATGGGAATTGTTGTTGGAACCCTTGGATTAGGGCTTCTTGCTTCTCCCACTTTATGGCGCTGGGGTTTTATTTCGTTAGGTTTGTTCAGTGTGGTCTCCGGTTTGGTCATCTGGTTTCTTGTGGATGAACCGGTACGCGGCGCATCTGAGCCAGAGCTTATGGGAAAGATTACTGCTGAGGATGCAGCCAAATACAAGGTCAAATTCAGTGATATTCCGAAAGTCTTGAAAATCCCGACCATCTGGGTAGCAATTGCTCAAGGTTTGGCTGGCTCGATGCCCTGGGTTGTGATGGGACTATACATCATTACCTGGTTTGTGAATGTGCGCGGGTTATCTGAGTCGTTGGCCTCCGTGGCATTTGCGGGTATTGTGGTTGGTACTGCATTGTCGAACATTATCGGTGGGTTTCTTGGAGATTGGGCTGAGGGAAAAAGCCCCAAGTATGGTCGTACCGCGATTGGCCAAATTTCCATTATCTCGGGAATTCCGCTGACCTATATATTGTTTACCCAAACAGACAACTGGACTTTTGGACAACTGGTGGCATTGTGCGCTGTTACTGCCTTATTAATCAGCTGGCCAGGAAAAGGAGCTAAAGAGCCAATGATGCAAGGAGCTATTCCACCGGAATTGCGTGGAACCGCTTTTGCTATGGTCACGTTTATCGAAAGCGGTTTTGCTGCCTTCGCTGCCTATATTGCTGGCGTTCTGGCAGACAGAATCGGATTAACCGAAGCAATGATCTGGACAATACCAATCCCATGGATTATCTGTGCTGCCCTATTTACTTTATTCTATTGGGCATATCCTCGCGATTCAAAAATATTGCGAGAACAAATGCGAGAACGAGCAAAAGAGATTCAGGAATAATTTTTACCCATTTTTCCAATTTCGAAGGTTCAGTAAAACTGAGCCTTCTTTTTTTGATCCGTCTTAATCGTAAGAGGAATCTAATTGGTTATCATTATAGATTCTATTTTGAAATTCATTGATTGGAAAATAGTTGTTGCTATGACCACTGAAAACAGTCATATCACGAAAACAAATGAACAAAGACGACCATCGATCTGCTGCTTTTTGAGCCTGGTTGATAATTTCTTCACGTTCGGTTTTTTTGGTGTTGTATTGGGCATTAAGATGTCGGCGGAAAATGAAATAAACAAAAATTAAAACCAATGGAAATGCATACTTTTCATCAAATCCTTGTTGGATTCCTGAAATAATCATCAGAAGCAAGAAGACACCTACAATGATGCCGATTAAAACATCCGGAGGAATAATTAGCCAGAAGGGTAATCTTTCCAGAGAAGGAGGTTTGATTTTACTTAATAAGGATTTGATTTGACCAGGTTGAATGCTAAACCTTGCAATGACTTTCTGATTTCTTTCAATCAATCCAAAATAAAGTTCTTCAATCAAAATTGTTTGATCAGATTGTGAACAGGAAGGACATTTGACTTGGTATTGTATGGGTAGAGACATTATTAATCCTCAAATATGGTTTTGAAAACTCTCAATTGCCAGTAACATCCCCAGGAACACATCTGCTCCGGATGAATTTCCCCAGCGGGAAAGCTCCATGGCTTGCTGATGGAAAGGGACATCCGCACTCATCAATACATCAGCCATTTCCTGAATGCGAGCATCTGCTTCTCCTTGCAAGGCACATTCAAACAAAGTACTGCTGACTGAAGTTGTTTTTACTTTAAATGTTGCCAATAGTTGATCCTCGACTTCTGTCATCCAATTGACTTCGGGAAACCATCTTCTGCGCATAAATGTCAATCCGGTTAATAGATCGTCACCCGAAGGGGTCAGTCCACGACCTGATCCAATTAGAAGATTGGTTAGCGAAAGAATGGATTCGGTATCTTTTTGGATCATCGATATTTTTAGAAGTCTAATTGTGTTCCACGATGTAAAGAGCCATGTATTGTCAGTTTCCAAAGAGGTCGTATCAGTAACAAACGGCAGCAGCAGAGGGGCAAATCCCTGTTCGTTTTTCAACAGGGATAATTGATTGGCTACCCGCTTCATTCTATTCTTTTGTTCGATTTCAGAGATGAATCCGGTAGGTTTTTGCGGGGTACTCCA
>JACZIY010000503.1 GCA_014860845.1 Anaerolineaceae bacterium | reverse complement strand
TAGCTGTAAGTTGATCTGCAAGAATTTCGTCTGGTTTGGACAGATATTTCTTAAGTAATTCCATCCCTTCCAGTGTCAAGGATGCTTGTTCATGGATTAATTTTATAAAAACATTTCTTCGTTTTCTAAATATTTTTAACATGTTTCCTCCAAAAAATTTAGTTTTGAAATGAGGCCAAATTTGGCAAGATGTTTCAGGCTTTGAGATAAGTCTTTCTGAGTTAATGTTGGACTTACTTCCATTGTTAGATGGGCAGTATCAGGGATATATGGTGCAATCATCGCGTAATCAACATCGCCTCTCCCAGGCATCTGATGATCAGTTACACCTTTCACATCGTGCAGGTGGACACCTATTATACGTTTTCCATACCGTTTAAGCCAATCCTCATGGTCTCCAAATCCGAGTTCACACAATACCTGTGCATGACCCACATCATATTGATAACCATACCAATCTTCATCACATAGATTCAAGAACAATTCCATTTCGTCAATCAATGGAATATCATAAAAATGTAACCGATTCTCCAATCCAATTTCTAAACCGGTAGGTCTGACAAAATCAATAAGCTCTGATAGACTCTTTATTACTTGATCGACATGAGGAGGAGCTACCTTTTTTCTAAAGGCAATCATCTCAGATTTTAATTCTTCATATTCAGTGCTTCCCTTAAGACCATTCTCATACATTTTTTTTAATTTGTATTCGGACCCGAAGTCACACATAATCATGCCTGGATGGATCACAATCGATCTTGCTCCGAGATATAATGCAGTTTCAACAGTCTGCTTCGTAATATCCAGACCCTTGATCCGTTTTTTTTCATCAAGGGATGAGATAAGGAAATCATTTACTTTAAATTCATCACTGGAATAGATTGCCGGACAGGGATCATGAACAGTAGATATGTAATATCTTTTCGAATCCCACTGTTGAAATAGATCAGGATTCACTTTATGATTGAGTTCAAATCGAGGAAATCCAGCTTTTCGACCAATTTCAAATGTCTGATGAAAGGGTATATTTTGATCCACATGCCACATGGTTGAAAGAGCTACTTCATATAGTTCTATTGTTTCCTTTGTTTTCTGGCTGGAGGTATTTTTTTTTGCTAATCGATCTGGATAAAAATCAAGCAATTGACTTAGTTTTGAGATTCTAAAATCTGGCTGCATGGCAGATGACGTATTGCGATCCTGATCATCATCTTCATATGCTAAAGCGTCTTTAGAATATCCGTTGGCGTTGATGATGGTAATTTCTGAAAAACCTGCCTGCCTACCCCCCACGACATCGCGCGAGATAATATCGCCCACATAGGCACATTCCTCTGGCAAAACACCTAACTTTCTTGCACATTCCAAAAATAATGAGGGATGTGGTTTTCGCTTTCCAAAAACAGTTGAGAGAATAATGCACCCAAATAAATCAGTAATACCATTTTCTTCCAACAATTGTGGAACTTCAACAGAGGATGTTGTATTACTGATAATTCCCAGAAGATAACCGCGGCTGGATAGCGTCTTAATTGTTTCAACTGCATCAGGAAGTATGGATTTTACTCGGGATTCCCGCCAAAGTTGATTTAACATAACAGCATTATCACGAACAAATTTTTTTGGATGGTCTGGAAGCATAAAAATTGACCATAAGTCCGCTTCTTTCATCTCGACAATCGTTTTTCGAGACCAAATTCTATATTCTTTTTCCCGGTTGGAAAGCTTTTTAGCAAAATCCTGCGGAAGACCATTCTCACCGATAAATTTTTGTATTTTTATAATGTTTTCTGTTTCACGTTCCTGTTTATCATGAGCAACTCGTAGCGTTCCACCCACATCAAAACAGATTGCTTTAATGCATGATTTCATATTTCGTTCCAATCAGGTTTATTTTTCTAAAAGTGGTACCTTTAAAAGATCACAAAAATGATCTATATAAAAATCTGCGATTGCTCCTTCCTCAAAATTGAATGCAATCGTTTTCATTCCTACGGCATGTGCACCGTCTAATTCGGATATTTTATGTCCAACAAAAACTGCATCGGTAGGGC
>JACZIY010000502.1 GCA_014860845.1 Anaerolineaceae bacterium | reverse complement strand
TAGGCTCTATAGTTCTTTCCAGGCAGGTCAGTGAATGTGATTGGGTAGGGAGATTCACCACCGGATGCTGTCCAGGCATAGATAATCAAACGACCTTCCTTACGGAATCGAAACTCATAAATTCCTGAATCCTGAGGCGTTGCATAACTGCTTAGTTGCTGGAATTGACCCAGAGAGCGAGCTCCTCCCAGAAGTCTGCCAATATTCCTTAATGCTTGTTGACCTTCTGATCCCAGAACAAAACCGGGATTTTCAGGGTCTTCATATAATGAAAACCAGAATATTTTCTCAATTTTATCTTCTGAGATCAGAGGGATGATACTTCGCACAACATAATTGGCTTCGACCTGATCAGTTGTGATGAAGTGTTGTGCAGCGGGATACGATAGCCAATCTTCACTCCAGCCGATTTCAGTAATCCAGATAGGTTTCTTGCCATTCTCGTTCGCAAAATCCCGAATTGAGCGTATTTCATCAACCAGATTTGAATTTTGCGTGCTGTATGAATCGCAACTCATAGTTTCCAGATCAACTTCTGGTCCGCGTGGCATCCAGGCTTCCGGTGGGTTGTTTTCCCAGTGAGGATTAATTGCAATTACATCAAAATGTTTCCATGCGCCGGCATTTTTAATTTCATTCAAAAACATAATTGGTGTTGTTTCGCAAGTGTTAGCGGGTGAACTATATAAACCACCCAAAATGACAGTATCTTTCGAGCTGTGTTTTTTAATGACTTTTTCTGCGGTTGTGAGCATGCGGGCAAATAAAAAGGGATTAGGTTGGCTGGTTGCATCCAGATTGGTTGGGAACATGATATTTCCCCAGGTTTCAGCCTTGTTCGCCTGTGGGCTGATTTCCCAATAATCGATCTGATCCCCAAAGCGATCCACCACCGCTTGAACATAGTTCTTCCAGTTCTCGACCAATAAATCCACATCGACACTCTGATCAGGGTAAACATGCGGCAGGTATGCGGGACCGGTGGATAACACCGCCACGACCTCGAGACCATGCTTTTCTGCTTCTTCCAACATGAAATGGAAATCACGCACTGTGTCCCCAGTAGAGTAATACCATTGGTATTGACCGGGTGTCTGTTCTACTTCCCGCCAGGGGATCTCCTCCCGGACCCAGTGTACATTCATCTCTTCCAGTTGCTGGTATGCACCGGGGAGACCATCCGTGCCCACTCTTAAATGGATGGATGACCCCATGCCAATGCTATCCAGCTTCGCCTGACCAATCTCTTTCTCTTTTGGTTTGATGAAAGCACTGAGCATCAGTAAGATAATAACCACACCGACAAATTTTATCCAGAAAAACGAAAATCGAATACCCATAACAACCTCACAGTTTTGTTGATGTTATGGATGCAAGATGTGTGCGAGGAGGAAATGAATTGGAACAGGTGGGTTGTAAAAATCCCAGTGTATTTTGAAAAGGGTATAATTTATACAATATTATTTCCAAAAAAAATACAATTGAGGAATTTTTATGAGCATCAATGGTCTCAAAGAAACCGGAAATTATAAAAAAGTCAAGACAATCACATTTTTTACAAATAGTGGTTTTGATGCATGTGCTTATTTACGAGTACGTGGACCTATGCATCATTTGGGGATTAGTGTGATTGAAGGAAAAGAGAATGGTGAAGTATTTCCTGATAGAGTATCACAGGGTGATTTAGTAGTAATTCAACGTGATTTTGCTCGTGATTTCCGAAATTATGAAAAAATTGTTCAACAAGCACGCTTATTAAATAAACCAATAATTTATGATCTTGATGATTTGTTATTTCAATTACCTGATAACCATCCTGATAAGCAAAGTCAATATTACACCGAGTCTTTATTACCGATCATGCAGTCTTTAACGGATGCTGATTGTGTAACAGTAACCACTCCCAATTTAAAAGAACAAATACAACCATTTAATAACAAAGTTGTAATACTGCCAAATTATTTTGACGATTCATTGTGGAAATTAAAACCACCTTTACTTGAACCCAAATTAAATAAACCTATCATTATTGGGTATATGGGAACCGAATCTCATGAAGAAGATATTGTTTTAATTTCTCCAGTTTTAGTGGAATTACTCAACAAATACACAAACGAAATTGAGATTCATTTTTGGGGAGCAAAACCACCTAATCAATTACTAGAATTCGTGAGTGTAAAATGGTATCCCTCTCTTACTTATAACTACATGGATTTCTCCAATTTCTTTCAAAAACAAAAAGCTGATATCTTCGTAGCTCCCCTTATTGATAATCAATTTAATCGAGCTAAAAGCCCTTTGAAATTTTTTGAATACGCTGCATTGGGAGCTCCTACTGTTTTCAGCCATATCGATCCATTTGTAAATGTCATAACAAATAAACACAATGGGTTATTGGCGATGAATCAAGATGAATGGTACGACCATTTAGTTCAATTAATTGAAAATAATGAAATAAGAGAAAAAATAGCATTAAATTCACAAGAATCAATTGTTGAAAATTGGTTGTTATCAAAAAATGCAAACCAGTGGAGACTAATTTATGAAAATATCCTGAACAA
>JACZIY010000501.1 GCA_014860845.1 Anaerolineaceae bacterium | reverse complement strand
CATTTCTTCCTTTTCGAGCCTCTCTTTTTATGACCACATTGATGGATAACAGCATGGTTGCACAGAATACCTGTCTGCAGATGAGTGTAATCGGACGCAATTCCTTTGTAGGTGCAGGAACGACATTTACAGATTTCAATTTGTTACCCGTTGAATTACGGGCAAAAGACGCAAATGGTGAGTTGGGTAGTGCAAATAGGCCGGTTTTAGGTGGATGTGTGGGTCACAATTGTCGGATTGGATCCGGTCTGGTTGTATATCCAGCAAGAACGATAGAATCAGATGTGGTTTTGATCAGTTCGAATGATAGGCGGGTGATCGATCATGATATTACTTATGAGGAAAGTGATCACCACAAATTGAAACAGTCTGACCTTCATCGCCAATTCTATCCCAGAGAAAATGGATAACCTGAAAAGGCCTAACCATTTACTGAAAATAATCTACATCTGTTTGATCCCAATAGTTAATCGGATTAAGTATAATTAGTATGTCATCTGAATTCTGAAACTTAGTTTGTGAGAATTGATGCCGGATGATATGCTATTGTTTGATTATTTCTTAGTCACTAATTTGGAGGTATTGATGGGTAAAGGTCGCCTATTGGTCGTTGAAGATGATCATGATATTTCGAATATGTTGAATATTTATTTTTCAGGGCTGGGATACGACGTGGATATCGCTCCGAGAGGAGAAGTAGCCCTTGATAAAACCAGACAATTAATGCCGCATTTAATTGTTTTAGATATCATGCTGCCTGATATTGATGGTTATGAAGTATGTCGCCGTTTGCGGATCAACACGCGCACAAGTCACATTCCAGTAATTTTTTTAACTCAAAAGGATGAACGCAGTGACAAATTACAGGGATTGGAATTAGGGGCTGATGATTATATTACCAAGCCTTTCGATATCGAAGAATTGCGCTTGCGAGTTCAAAATGCAATTGCCAGGGCAGAAAGAGAAAGCCTGACGGATGCCCAATCTGGCTTACCCTCCGGAAGATTAATAGAAGATCAATTGAGAAAAATTATTCGTGAGAAAAATTGGTCGTTATTCGATATCCGCATCAATCATCTGGAACCATTTAAAGAGGTGTATGGATTTATTGCAGCCAATGATGTTCTACGATTCACAGGCATGTTATTAGGAGACATATTGGATGAGGTTGGCACCCAGAATTATGATTTTATTGGTCATGCAGGAGGAGATAATTTTGTTCTGATATCTGATTTCAGCCAATCAGAAAAGTTATTTCCCCGACTCAAAGAAAAATTTTCCGAGACCATAAAAACTCACTACAACTTTATGGATCGAGATCAGGGTTATCTGTCTGTCCAAAATGATAAAGGGACCCCGAATAAAGCTCCATTAATGACTTTATCTATTGGAATGGTATCTCCCAATACTCATCAATTTGCAGATATTCGAGAAATTACAGAATTAGCTGCTGAAGAACGAAGAAAAGATCATCAGATATAAAATTGGGAATTTAGGTTGATCATTTATCTGTTCATTGGTCTTATCACATTAGCAATTATTGGAATTCTATGGATATCAATTATGCTAATGATTAGATTTAAGCAGGAAGGTACAGATCAACCAATTACTAAAATGGATGATGTGATTGATTATTCTCATCCAGTGTTATTGATTGAAAAAGGTGGCAGGGTAAAATATCAAAGTTATGGGGTGGCAGCATTACTGGATCCAAAAGAAGGGCAGGAATTAGATATTAACTTGCTTGCCAAAAAAGCTAAAAACAAAGATTTTTATAAAATATTCACCAAACCCGGCAAATACAATTTTGAAATAAATAATGATATGTATGATATCTATAGTTTCCATACTTCAGATGGGATCTTGGTATCTTTCATCAAAAACCAAACCCAAAATAAATTTCGACAAAATGAAAATGTAATTCCTGAATTATCATTGAGCATTCTTGAAAAAATTTCAAGTAATGAAGGTCTGGACCGAATTATTCAGATCTTATTTGAAGAAATTCAAAATAGACTTCCCGCTGATTATACAGAAATCGCGATTTGGGATATGGAGAAAGAGGAGATAATTTCCTATCCATTCCAGAATTCAGAAAATATCAATCTTCATGAATCCTCCAAACATTATTATGTGAATGAATGTTTCGCAGGGCAGGTTGTTGAGAGAAGAGAAAAAATTTATCTTGACGATCTAAAAGACAACCAACATCCAATATTTAAGGATATATTGGAATTAGATCTTCATGAACTATTGGGGATTCCTTTATGGATAAACAATGTTGTCACCGGCGTGATTGTCCTCGGAAATACTGAATCTTCTCGAACTTCATTAAAAGTACAGGAATTGGAACCAAGTTTTTTGAACCAGATTTCAATTGGTCTCCATAATGCCTGGATGAACCATGAATTAAAGCGGAAATCGTCGGAATTGAGCGGTTTGGCAAAATTGTCTTACTCATTCAGTAAAATTCAGGAACCACAAGAATTATTCAAGAATATATTAAATAGTTTTGAAAACCTTTTACCTATAGATATTTTTGGTTTTATTCTCTTTGAGGAAAGAACGAATATTCTGGAAGCCAAAAAACCATTTAAAGGTTTGCCAGATCCAATCGTTGACATTATCCGAATCAATATCGATTCAGACAGCCCTGCGCAGAATATCCTGTTTTCTCAGGATATTCTGATCGTAGAAAATGCGATGGATAATCAGCAATGGTCAGACCTGGGTTTATCTCATCTTGCCAATGCTGCCTCCATCCGGGAAGCTGTATTGATTCCTTTGTCACCAGAAAGTGAACCCATGGGTTATATTCTGGCAGCCAATCATTATAATGGTGCATCATCATTTTCACAGGATGAGATGCATTTATTAATGATTGCTGCAAATCAAACGGCTCCGCTCATAGAAAATCTTTACCTGCTAATTCAGTCAAAACAAAGAACACAAAGAGCAGAAACATTACGAAGAATTTCATCCTTAGCCAGTTCAACGGCAACTCTGGGTGAAGTGTTAGCATTTTCTATCAATGAACTTTCGCTGTTGTTGCATGCCGATGTAGGGGGGTTATTTCTGGTAGATCAAACCAGCATGAAACTGGAATGGAACCAGGATTCAAACTATGGACAGTGGTATCTTGATCAAAATGAGGGAGAGTTATTGCTTTCATCCTCTGACTTTATTGGGACTGTGTCCCATACCAAAGAGCCTTTATTAATTGGAAAATTTGATGAAACAAAACCCATTCCTCGCTTTTATCAAAATATAGTCGATCAATGCGATTTACAATCAGCCATAGTTGTTCCGATGATTGTAAAGAATCAAGGCATTGGAGAAATTTGGTTTGGGAGTCACACACTCAGTTTCTTCGATCAGGGTGATATTCAATTAATCCTTTCCGCTGCGAACCAATTGGCTTATGTAGTGGATCAGGCGAATTTGTCAATGCGAACGCTCGAAGCAATGAATGAAAAAATGGAACAAGATAAATTGATTGATGAATTGCAAAAAATCAATCAGTTTAGTCAGAACATCACTACTCTTCGTCCAAAGCTTATTTTGAAAGAATTATTGGATGTATTAATAGAATTCATCCCATCTGCAGATGCAGGATGGGTTGGATTGTGGAATGAACAGGATCAATCCATCAACCCGGAACATTTTCATAATTATTCAAAAAATCTACTCAAAATTCAATTCAAACGTCCAAGTCTCCCTTATGAAATATGGGAAAATCAAAAATCAATTGTCCTCAATGACATGGATTTTCCAGTAAGTTATCGGATAACCGAAACGGAAGCTGTTCAATATTTGCGAGCTACTGAAAATCAAATTCCCACTGCCTGCCTTCAAGCACCGTTAATCTCTTCCAATAATTGTATTGGAGTCCTGATATTGGAGATTTTCAATAAAGAAAAAGCCTTTACCTCCGAGGATGAATCGATCACCCTTTCTTTGTTGCAACAGGTGAATTTAGCATTAGCGAATGCTGATTTATTCATAACAACAGAAAAACAATCAGATAGATTAAAAGTTCTTTCAACCCTATCTAAATCCATTTCCGCCAGTTTAAATAGACAAGAATTACAAAATTCATTGTTGAATCAATTGAGGCAATTGATTGATTATCAAACTGCAACCTTGTGGGAGAAAGAAAAGGACCATTTAAAAGTTATCGCAGCAGACGGATTTTCCGATCAAGAAGATAGATCAGGCTTGAAAGTGCAAATCGATGATTCTTTACTTTTCCAGGAGATGTTTAAAACTAAAAAATCTGTTGTCATTTCGGATGTCAGAGAAGATCAACGCTTTCCGACACTAATTGAAGTAGAAAATTTATCATGGTTGGGTATTCCACTAATTTCGAAATCTGAAGTTATCGGAGTTATCGCATTAGAAAAAAAGGAAAAGGATTATTATAACGAGGAGCTGGTTCAAATAGCTGAAGCCTTTGCATCACAGGCAGCTATTGCTATGGATAATGCCAGTTTGTATCAGGAATCGGTAAGAAGAAGTTCAGAACTTGATGAAAGAGCTCAAAAACTTACCTGGCTGAACCAATTTTCTTCTGAGGTAAATCGTTCGTTGGATATTTCTCACATCACAATGCTAACAGCCGACTATGTGTCAAATATAATCAATTGTGAAATGATTTCTATTTTCTTAATCGGTGGAAAAGGTGATATTAAATTGTCATTTCAAAAACCAGAGTTAGGAAAATTTCCCAATTCGAGAGTAAATCAACAACCACTTTTCGAGAAATTAATTCAGTCTAGAGGTATATCTCACATTCAGGATGTTAGGGAGGAAAAAGCTTTCGATAGTTTCCTGGACCAATATTTTTCCCAGCGGGGAGCAAAATCAGTATTGTTTATTCCATTGCAAAGTTCAGACAGGGTTTTTGGCTGGATTGGATTGGAATCTCCAACATCAAGACGATTTTTGCACAATGAAACTGAATTGGCTGTGACAATAGCAAACCAGGCATCTTTGGCTATCAATAATGCGTATTTACTGTCAGAAACTCTTGAATTAAAAGAAAACCTTGAAGATAAAGTTGATGAACGAACCCAGGAATTGATTTTAGAACATCGTAATACTGAGATGCTACTGAACATATCAAATGAACTTTCCGGAAGCATGGATATTGATCAGATTTTGGATACTACATTGAAGATGATAAATTATTCAATGAATGTATCAGGTAGCCTGGTGTATGTTCTGGAGGGAAAGAAAACATTCCACGTAATTCATCAACCCTCGAATAATGAAACGGTAATTAAATTTGATTCATTAGAAGCTCACCTCAATCAGGTAATTACACAAAAGCAATCAATTCTGCATGAAGATTTACCCGATGAAAACCTGATGATACCGTTTTCAAGCTGGATGTTTATCCCATTAAAATTCGGGGAGTTGGTTTTAGGTGTCTTATCAATTTTTCATGAGACATCTGGTTTCTTTACTAATCGGGATCTGGAATTAGGTGAAGCAATCGCTGCTCAGATCAGTATGGCTTTGAACAATGCAGAGATCTTCAAGTTAGTACGTGATCAATCAGAAAATCTCGGATCAATGCTGCGAGACCAGGAAGTTGAAGCCAGTCGATCACAGGCTATCCTGGAAGCTGTTGCGGATGGAGTATTGGTAACCGGCATCCAATTGGATATTATGCTCATAAATAAATCAGCCAAAAGCATTTTGAGGATAGAAGAGGATTCAATCAAAAGCTCATTACAGGGATTGCAGACTAATTATGGAGAAAAAATAAATCCCTGGATTTCGACCATTAATAACTGGACAAATCAACCTTCAAAAATCCTTTCGAACGCAGTATTTTCTGAAAGAATTACATTGAATGATAAACAGGTCATTTCAGTGCATCTCTCTCCTGTAATTTGGCGTAACGACTTTCTGGGTACTGTATCCGTATTTAGAGATATTTCTGCCGAGGTACAGATAGATCAGTTGAAGACTGATTTTATATCCAACATCAGCCACGAGTTACGAACACCGATGACCTCAATCAAAGGATATGTTGAAGTTTTACTGATGGGTGCTTCAGGCATGATCAATGATCAACAAAAACACTTTTTGGAAATCATTCAGTCAAACACCAACCGATTAAAATCACTGGTAGATGATATTCTGGACGTTTCCAGGATTGAATCGGGACATATCATTCTGAAACCAGTTTCATTTGATCTGGTATCGAAAATAAATGATATTGTTGATATTCACAAAAATTCTGAATTAATTGATTCAAAACAAATCTCTTATCAAATTAACTCAAGTGGTAATATTCCACCCATCGTTGCCGATCCGGAAAGAATTGAACAGGTTCTTTTAAATATTCTGAATAATGCAAGGATATATTCTTATGACGGAAGTGTGATCACAATTTCAATAGAATCCGTTGGAAAATTTATCAAAATTGAGGTTGCAGATCGGGGTGTAGGGATTGCCAGGGAAGAACAGACTCATATTTTTGAAAGATTCTTCAGAGGTAAGAATGCAGTTAATATGAATTCTGCAGGTACTGGTCTTGGTTTGTCAATTGCGCGTACCCTCATTGAAATGCATGGGGGAAACATTAACCTGGAATCATCTGGCATTCCAGGAGAAGGATCAACTTTCACAATCATGGTCCCTATCAAACATGAAAAGGTCAAAGCTTAATGTCGAAGATACTAATCGCTGAAGATGAGCAGGATATTCGGGATTTGATCGAATTTACCCTGAAATATGTTGGACATGAAGTTATATCTGTTGCTAATGGAGAAGAAGCATACCAGGTTGCAAAGAATATCATGCCAGACCTGGTCCTGCTGGACGTACGTATGCCCGTAATGTCTGGATATGAAGCCTGTGAAAAAATTAAAAACGATCCAAATACGAAGCATATACCCATCGTATTTCTTTCTGCTAAAGGACAGGACTCGGAAATAAAAGCGGGATTGCAAGCTGGAGCAGTGGATTATTTATTAAAGCCATTTACGCCGGATGATCTTAACCGACGGCTAAAAGAGATACTTGACGGGGTTGCATGAGTGCGATTTTCATAGATGGTCAATTAGCCCATTATGAAGTGATCGGTCGCGGAAAACCAGTTTTATTTTTACATGGCTGGGTTGGATCATGGCGGTATTGGGTTCCAACGATGCAATCCATCTCATCCACAAACAGAGCCTATGCGCTTGATTTTTGGGGCTTTGGAGATAGTGCCAAAAACACTCGCTACGCTATCAATGATCAGGTAGAGTTTGTGAGGGCTTTTATCGATAAAATTGGATTATCCCAGGTCTCGATCGTTGGGCATAGCCTTGGTGCTTTGGTGGCATTTGAGTATGCAATCCGAAATCCTGAACTGGTAGAGAAAATTTTATCCATTTCGTTGCCTTTATCTTTTGATTTATTGAATTCACGTTTACTTTTAGGTGAACACATTGGACTGGTAGATAAGTTGTTGGGAAAAGGAATTGAAACAGAAGCCGTGAGAAGTGACGAAACCAAGAACGATCCAAACGCCTTGCGAACTACTATTGTGGAACTTGAAACCACCAACCAACTCAGAAAATTGGATTCCTTTGAGAAAACTTCCTTATTGGTCTTTGGCCAGAATGATTCTGTCGTTCGAGTCCCCTCTTTAGAAAGAATTCAATCACTTCGTTCGAATATACACACCATTATCTTTGAACAGTCCGGGCATTTTCCTATGTTGGATGAAAGCAGTAAATTTTCAAGGCTTTTGAGTGAATTTCTGGAATTAGGTGAAGACGATTCTCCCCGAAATTTACAAATCAAAGAAAAATGGCAGCGAAGAGTAAGATAGATGCAAGTTGAAAAGATTAGGATATGAATTAACAATGAATACGATTGTTTTTTATGATGGTACCTGTCCATTTTGTGTCTACAGCGCCAGAAACCTGAAGAAACTTGATTGGATGAATAGGTTGACGATCCTTGATTTATTTACTCCCGGTATATTAGAAAAATATGATATACCTTTAGAAAAAGCTATGAATCGAATTCAGGCTGTTAAGAACGGGAATATTCGTAAAGAAGGTATGGATGCTCTCTTGTTAATCTCAGGTCATTTACCGTTACTTTGGTTTTTCATTCCTTTCTTCTGGTTATCGATAAAGTTTGGACTTGGATCAAAAATTTATGATTGGATTGCAAGAAATCGTTTCTTATTTCCTGTACCGGGGTATTGTCCAATTTCAGAAACTGATACTAATAAAAAATAACTGGATAATGTTTTCATCACAATTTGGAATCCCAAATTTTTTCGTTAATGATGGAAACATTAATAAATTTCATTTCAATCAAAATCGGGGTGCCATTGAAGTATTATCAATGTCCTTGACATTGCCCTCATTTCTCATATACAATAAAAATATAAGGAGCAACGGGGAGTCCACTTGGGCTGAGAGGAGAACAAAAATTAGTTCTCGACCCGCAAACCTGATCCGGATCATGCCGGCGGAGGAATATGCGAACGAATGATGAATAACCCGCCGACTGGTGGGTTTTTTGTTCACCAGAGAGTAAGGATAGAAATGAAAGCAGCAATATTTATAAATGGCGAATTTGAAAAAAATGATCGTATCATGGTGCAAATCAATCAGTCAGATTTACTGGTCGCTGTTGATGGTGGATTACAGCATGTGATGAATTCTGGCCTTACTCCCCATGTCATCATAGGTGATCTTGATTCAATTGATTTAACAGACTTGAAGTATTTTGAACATAATGGTGTGGACATTGTTAAATTTCCAGTTAAGAAGGATGAAACCGATTTGGAACTGGCTGTTGAATATGTCTTGAATTTGGGATTTAAGGAGATGCTCGTCTTGGGAGCAACTGGAGGAAGAATTGATCATTTCTTCGGAAATTTTCTGTTTTTCTCCAATCCAAAATACCTGAATGTAAAAATCATAATATTAACGAAAAACAGTGAGATTTTTTATTGCAAATCCAAACAGATAATTAAAGGTGTTTCGGGGGACACAGTAAGTTTAATTCCCATCAGTGAAGTAGTTGCAGGAGTAAAAACAACCGGACTGATGTATCCTTTGGATGCTGAGGATCTGGTACGATGGAAATCCAGAGGTATCAGCAATCAAATGATTGATCAAACCGCAAAAATAGAATTTGAAACCGGTGAATTATTGTGTGTTCATAGTTTTAGCTCTCAACTTGAAACAAACTAGGAGAAACAAATGAAATTGAATAAATTTATAATTCTGGTAACCAGCCTGGCGGTGATCCTCTTAAGCAGCTGTATTGGAGGAATGGAAACTGAAACACCTTCAGATGTGGATACCCAACCACGTATCTTGAATGTGATGACCCACGATTCATTTGCAGTCAGTGAAAATCTGATTGCCAATTTTGAGGAAGAAAATAATGTGGAGATCAAATTCTTGTTATCAGGTGACACTGGCGCTGCATTAAATCGAGCAATATTAACGAAAGATTCTCCCCAGGCAGATGTATTTTTTGGTGTGGATAATACTTTTTTAACCAGAGCTTTGGAAGAAGAAATCTTTGAACCTTATAACAGTCCAATGCTTGTAAATATTGATAATTCACTTCGGTCAGATCCGGAGAATAATGCCTTGCCAGTTGACTTTGGCGATGTTTGCATCAATTATGATAAAGCCTATTTTGAAGAAAATCAGCTCTCAATACCAGCATCTCTCAGTGATCTATTATTGCCTGAATATGAAGGATTATTGGTCGTGGAAAACCCAGCTACATCTTCACCGGGTTTAGCATTCCTGCTGGCAACCATTGCCGAATTTGGTGAAGACGGATATCTGGAATTTTGGACGGATTTGAAGGCAAATGGCGTTGTGGTTGTCAATGATTGGGAGAGCGCTTATTATAGTAATTTCAGCGCATCTGCCGGTAAAGGGAATCAGCCGATGGTGGTTTCCTATGGATCCAGTCCACCAGCGGAAGTCATTTTTTCAGAGACACCATTAGAGGATGCTCCGACAGCATCGATTACTGCTCCCAATACCTGCTTCCGTCAGATTGAATTCGTTGGTATCTTAAAAGGGACTCAACAACGTCAATTAGCCGAGAAATTTGTTGATTTTCTTCTGGATGTACCTTTTCAGGAAGATTTACCATTACAAATGTTTGTTTTCCCAGCAAATCAAAAAGCCCAATTACCACCTGAATTCGAGAAATTTGCCCAGGTGCCGGATCAACCCGCCAGATTGGATCTGGATTTGATTGCACAAAACCGTGAGAAATGGATACAGGATTGGACGCTGGTAGTTTTGAGGTAAGCTGTTGAAACAATCCCTTAAGTTCGTCAGGATGACACCAGCCATTTTACTTTGGAGTTTGCCGTTTGCATTCCTGTTAATTTTCTATTTTCAACCGCTGGTGGCAAATTTCAAAGTGGCATGGCAGGCAACGACCCCGGAAGTGTTTGCATCCATGTCCTGGAAAGTCATCACTCAGCCTTTGTTTTTCACAATCTGGCAGGCTATCTTATCCACTTTACTGACGGTCATTGTTGGTTTT
>JACZIY010000057.1 GCA_014860845.1 Anaerolineaceae bacterium | reverse complement strand
GGGCTGCACGACGAGAACATCCATGCCATCGTTGATAGCGGTCTGCGAGGCGTGTACAGCAGCATTATTTCCGATTACGGTCTGCAATATGGGATCCCGGAATATTTGATGCGCCCAACCGATTGGTTTATTGACCAATATGAGCAATTAATCATCAAATATCCGCCCAATGAAAGGATGGCTGTCTGGATGGCAGTTGGTGCTCCCTGGACGGTCTCCGGGGAAGGGTTGGATAAGTCACTGGCATTTTCCAAACGCACCGGGACGCCTATGATCATGCATATCGGTGAGAATTGGGTCGATAATTATTGCAGTCAGGACCGCTTTGGGATGAACTCCGTGCCTTATCTGGAGAAGATCGGATTCCTGCGACCGGAATTACTGGCCATCCACTGCGTCACTCTGGACGAAGAAGATATCGAGTTGTTCGTCAAGAACAATGTCAAAGTTTCCTATAACCCAGTCAGCAATATGTATCTGGGAAATGGTATTCCACCGATGATGAAAATGCGGGATAAAGGATTGCGCATCAGTTTAGGTGTTGATGGCGCTGGCAGTAATAATTCACAGGATATGATTGAGACCCTGAAAGTAGCCGCCTTGTTGCAGAAAGTCGGCGCGAAAGACCCGGCTGTGATCAATGCCCAGCAGGTGTTGGATTGGGCAACATTGGGTGGTGCGCAGATCCTGGGTTTGGAAGACCAGATCGGGTCTTTGGAAGTCGGCAAGCAGGCTGACCTGTTTGTGATTGCACCTAATTCGGCCAAGGTAGTCCCGATCCACGATCCGGTGGCAACTTTGATTTATTCCTGTGGGCAGGAAAACGTGGAAATGACCATCGCCAATGGCGTGATTTTGATGCAGGATGGAATTATCCAACATCTGGACGAGCCTGAAATTCTGCGCCAATGTCAGGAAATGAGCCTGGCATTGGCGGAGCGCTGCGGATCGGATTCAAAGGTGAAACGATCCTGGAAAGGAAACAAAGCATGAGAGGTTTAAAAGGAAGAGTAGCCTGTGTAACCGGGTCTGCTCAGGGGATTGGGCAGGAGATCTGTGCTCGTCTAGCGGATGAAGGTGTGCGGGTAGCCGTGATGGACATCCGGGACACATCCCAAACCGTTGATCGCTGCCGGGGTTTGGGCGTTGAAGCGGAAGGATTTGATCTGGATGTGACCAGGAAAGCCCAGATCCATCAGGTGGTGCAACAGGTGGTTGAAAAATGGGGACGGATTGACATCTGGGTGAATAATGCCGGGGTGTTTGACAACACCGCCACGGTGGATGTCAGTGAAGAATTATGGGACCGGGTCAGTGATATCAACTACAAAGCCATGTTCCTGTGCGCCCAGGCAGTCATCCCAATCATGGAAAAGAACCAGTGGGGACGCTTTGTCAACCTATCCTCCATGGCGGGTAAGATGGCGTATTCCGAAGAGATTGCCTATTGTTCCACCAAAGCCGCTGTGTTGGGATTAACCCGTGCCCTGGCGGTTGAACTGGGATCAAAGGGGATCACGGCTAATGCCATCTGCCCGGGACCGATTGAGACGGAAATGTTGAAGAATACCTACCAGCACCTGGCGGAAATCAATGGGGTGACGCTGGAAGAATGGTGTGACAGCATCCTCAAGACAATCCCGGTGGCGCGTTTCGGTAAACCAGCGGATGTGGCCGCGCTGGTCGCGTTTTTGGCTTCGGAGGAAGCGGGCTTCATCAATGGGCAGGCGATTAATATTGATGGTGGGCTGGTGTTTTATTGAGTTGTTTTTGACTTCATGTATAATCAATTTTGATGGAGAACCCCAAAAAATTTAGAAAATTGACAAAATTTATTAAATATTTTTTAAGTATTGTTGGTTTAGCAATCATTTATCATTTGGCTGCCAGGCTGGGGTTGTTGATGGCCAATGTGCAACCGAATACTTCGCCTGTCTGGCCACCCACAGGAATTGCGATCGCAGCCCTTTTGTTATTTGGAAAGAAATATTGGCCAGGTGTCACACTTGGCGTTATTTTCGGGTATTTATTTAACAATAATGCATTGAACGTTACCATAGGGTTGGCGATTGGAAACACCTTAGAAGCAATCGTTGCAGTCAGTTTGTTAAAAAAGTTTGCTGATTTTCATAATTCATTGGATCGTATTCAGGATGTGATCGGCCTGGCATTCTTTGGGGCGATTGCTACTTCCATTTCCGCATCCATCGGGGTGTTGACTTTATTGATCGTTGGGGTGGACATTGAATTATTTATGTGGACTGTTTGGTTTACCTGGTGGATAGGTGATTTTCTCGGATTGTTGGTCATTACCCCGCTTCTATTGATATGGTTTACGCATTGGCCTTTAAATTGGAAGTCAAAAACATTCCTGGAAGGAGTAATTGTTATTGTTTTATTACTCATTGTCACTTCCTATGTTTTTACCAATCAACAAATAGGACAAGTTGCCCATGAGGCGATGATTTATTTAATATTTCCCTTTGTTATATATGCAGCTTTAAGATTCACACAATTAGGAGCCGTTAATTCAGTTGCCCTTGTTTCCGGGATCGCTATTTATGGCACAGTAATTGGATCGGGGCCATTGGTTCGAGCAACCATTAATGAATCCCTCATTCTTCTACAGACATTTATGGGTGTAGTTGCCCTGATAGCACTGACACTATCGGCAACGACTAATCAACGAAAAAAAGCAGAAGAAGCTTTGCAACACAGGATAGAGGATTTAGCCAAATTAAATGATTCATCCCAAACATTTTTAGGGATTTTTGAGACAGAAAAAATGTATGCAGCAGTTTGTCGAATTGTCGTAGATAAATTTAATGTCAATGCAGCCTGGATAGAGCTAGATAAATCTGATGATAAGGAGAGTATTTTCATCACCCCATATGGGATCGATCGCAATAAAATCATCAATTTCAAAGATCAATTGGATCATCCGGAAAATCATCCTATTTCAAATCGGAAGAAGATTGAAAATATTAAATCTACCAATAAGACATCCGAAAAACTATTATATTTGCCACTACATTTTGGAGGGAAGACTTTAGGTCAATTGGTCTTATTAAGTGATGAAAATGACTTCTTTGATGATGATAAAAAAATTCTTCTCGAATCTTATGCAAATTTAGCAGCAGTCGCTATTCAGAACACCTGGTTGTTAGATCAGGTTAAGGGGGGAAATGAACGACTTCATGCATTGTCGCATCGCCTGATGGAAGTTCAAGAATCAGAAAGATTACATTTATCCAGGGAATTACACGATGAATCAGGTCAAATCATATCCGCCATCATGGTTCAATTAGGATTATTGGAAAGGGACGCCAATAATCCAACTTTAATACTCCAATATGTTCAAGAACTTAAGCAAATCGCCTCCGATTTATTAAACAATTTACATGATATGGCTGTTCGATTGAGACCAGCAAGCCTTGATCATTTAGGATTAGTAACGGCAATCGATCAGTATATATCTGATTTTGGTCGACAACATAATATTGACATTCAATTTGACACTGTTGGCCTATCGGGAAAACGCCATCCGTTAGATACTGAAACTGCGATTTTTAGAGTTATTCAAGAATCACTAACGAATGTTATATTACATGCCAGTGCTTCCCGCGTGGATGTGTTGTTGAGTCAACGGAAAAATATGTTGAATTTACTCATTGAAGACAATGGCATAGGATTTATTCCGGAGAGCGTCGCGGAACATACGCGTTTAGGACTGTTTGGAATGCGCGAGAGAGTTGAAATGTTGGGCGGAAAATTCACCATCGAAAGTGGTTTAGGTAAAGGGACAACGATCCAGGTAGAGGTACCCAATGGCAATTAAAGTTCTGATTGCTGATGACCATGCCATCGTTCGAGCTGGTTTACGCGCATTAATTAATGCAGAGGCTGATTTGGCGCTGGTTGGTGAAGCCACAGGCGGAGTAGATGCCATTGAACAAGTGAAATCTCTTGCCCCAGATATTCTCGTTCTTGATATAAGTATGCCGGATTTAGATGGAATTGAAGTCATCAAATCACTCAGCAAAAATGGTTTGAATTGTAAAATATTGGTTTTAACAGTTCACGAGGATGAAGCTCTTCTTCGCGAAGTCCTAAAATTAGGCGCATCTGGCTATATTATTAAACATGCAGCAGAAACAGAATTAATTTCAGCGATTAACGCAGTCATTAGAGGGGATTTATATATCCATCCTAAAATGATTCGAGCTTTGATCGAACCTGATAAACGAAATTCCAAAAAATTGAATGTTAGCCATGAACCTTTAACGGCACGCGAGGAAGAGGTTTTACGGTTAATCGTTCAGGGATATACAAATAAACAGGTTGCAGAAGAATTAAATATCAGTACCAGAACGGTAGAAGGTCATAGGGCAAATCTCACTGAAAAACTGGGGATACGAAATAGAGTTGATTTGCTACGATATGCTAAAAGTAACAAAATAATCTAGTCAAATAAATTGATCCTTTTCGACAAACCACGTAATAAATACGGGGGTGGTTTTTTACGTGGTTTAAGAATAAATTACCTGATTATTGGGCAAAAAAACCCCAAATAAGTTCGCTGTTTATTTGAGGTTAATTTTCATACTATTTATAAAAGCCAATTCCCTTTTAAATTCTCAAATGATTGGATGATATGAACAGTTATAGGAACAATACAGACAAACATAAACCTATTTTAAGAATGGAAAAAATTTGTAAAAGATTTCCTGGTGTTATTGCAAATGACAATATCGATTTTGAAATATATCCAACAGAAATCCATGCGTTGCTGGGGGAGAATGGTGCAGGAAAAAGCACATTAATGAAGATTTTATATGGATATTACAAATCAGACGAGGGAAAAATTTTCTTTGAAAGCAATGAAACCAAAATCAGATCTCCACATGATGCCTTGCAGTTAAATATTGGGATGGTTTTTCAGGTTTTAAACCTGATTCCAGCGATGACTGTGCTGGAAAATATTGCATTATTTTTGAAAGAACTGGCATTTGTTTATAACCAGACAGATTTGAAAAAAAGAATTCTCTCTTTATCAAAACAATATAACTTAGAAGTGAAACCGGACTACCTGGTATCCCATTTATCAATCGGCGAACAACAAAAAGTCGAAATTCTAAAACTTCTTTTATCAGACGCGAAAATTTTAATCCTGGATGAACCAACCAGGGTATTAGCACCTCACGAAGTGGATGGATTGTTTGATGTATTAGGACGATTAAAGCAAGACGGATATGCCATTGTTCTGATCACCCACAAACTTAACGAGGTACTTGAAAGCGCGGACAGAATTACAGTTTTACGTGGAGGACGGGTTGCAGGATCGATTTTACATAAAGATGCATCAGAAAATGGACTGATTCAGATGATGTTTGACAAACAACTCACTACCCGGATTGTTCGTGAGGATACGCCTCCGTCTGAAAAACCGGTTTTGGAGTTAATCTCATTTAGCACGCAGGCAGAAGGTGCTTCTGTTTCATTAAAAAATCTATATTTAAGTGTTTTCCCCGGTGAAATTGTAGGTGTTGCAGGGGTATCAGGAAATGGTCAAAAGGAATTGTGTGACGCAATTTTGGGGATGGAAAAAATCGTTTCAGGCAAAAAACTTTTTGAAGGTCAAGATTTAACTCACGCTACAACTGGAAAGATTCGTAGACTCGGTATGGGTTTTATTCCAGAAAACCCCTTAACAATGGCAACCGTACCTTTTATGTCAGTTTTGGAAAATATGGCTATCTCTCGTACGAATTATTACTCAAGATCAGGGGGATTAGCAATGGATTGGAATTTGGTGCGAGAGGACACCCAAAAATCGCTTGAGAAATTTGGATTTACATTTTCATACTATATTCCAGCAAAATCTTTATCCGGTGGAAATTTACAACGATTAATCATTGCCCGTGAAATGATGAAAAATCCCAAACTCATCATTGCTTCTTATTTGACTCGTGGGTTAGATGTACAAAGCACCTTGATCGCCAGACGTGAGTTGATGCAAGCAAGAAATTCAGGAACGGGAATCCTTTTGATTTCTGAGGATTTGGATGAATTGTTTTCACTCAGTGATCGTTTGATCGTGCTATTTGACGGAAAAATTGTTGGAGAATTCAAACCCACAGAAACAAATATTTATCAAATAGGTCATTTAATGACTGGATCAAAGGAACCTCATGACTCAAAGATCTGAAATTTTACCTAAATCATCTTTCCAACAAAATAAGGTCACCCAGGTTGTTGTTCGTTATGGATTTATGGTTGTATTAGCCTTTCTTCTGTTTGCGATCATTTTATTGATTACGGGAAATGATCCAATCGTTTCATATCGTGATCTTTTCAAAGCCACATTTGGTAGTTCTTATGGCTTTTCTGAGGTAATTACCGGAATGATTCCAATCTTGCTGACGGCATTAGCCGTTGGATTACCATCCAGAATAGGTATGATCAATGTGGGTGGTGAAGGTCAATTGTATATGGGGGGTATCTGTGCCACTTTTGCAGCGTTGGCTTTTCAAGATTTGCCTGCCCTCATATTGCTACCTATAATGATAGTCCTCGGCATTTTGGGAGGAGCAGCCTGGGCATTCTTACCGGCATACCTGAGATCTATTGGCTTGGTAAATGAAACAATCACAACGTTGATATTTAATATGATCGCACCAAAAATAGCAGGTCTATTGGTTTTTGGATTCTGGCATTCACCTTTAGAGACCAATATGACGCCTAATTTTGTCTCTGCAGCAAGATTGCCAACTTTTTTTGGTTCACGAGTTCATCTAGGGTTATTGTTTGGGTTGGTCCTATTAGCAGTTTTTTGGTTTGTCATGAAACGGACACGATGGGGATTAGAAATGCGCACCATTGGTGGAAACCCTCAGGCAGCCCGTAGAAATGGAATTCCTATTTCTAAATATATGATTATTATTTTTTGCATCAGTGGTGGGATTGCGGGTCTGGCGGGTATGGCCCAAGTTTCTGGTTATTATGGTTTACTGATCCCGAATTTTTCTCCTGGATGGGGGTATATGGGCTTTCTGATCAGTTGGATGTCATTCGGTGACCCGATTGGAATTCTCATCATGTCATTTGTTGTGTCCATCATTCTTACGGGCGGAAATATGCTTCAGATCACCATTGGTCTACCTTACGCAGTCATTAACCTTCTACTGGCATTCACACTTTTTGTTGTGTTAGCAAAACCAGTTTTACCAAAATTACGAAAGGAAATATTTTCATGAGCCTGCTCGCATTATTAGGTGTCCTTTCCAGTATGATTTATTCAGGCACATCTTTACTATATGCAACCTTAGGGGAAGTTGTTGGTCAGCGTGCCGGGATTGTAAATCTTGGTATTGAAGGTGTGTTATTAATCAGCGCAGCGACAGGCTATGGCGTGACTGTAACAACAGGAAATCCATTCATTGGGGTTCTCGCTGCAGTTATTACGGGAGGATTCGTAAATCTCCTTTTTGGATATCTTGTGATTGCGAGAAGAGCAAATCAACTGGCCAGTGGTCTGGCTGTTATGTTCTTTGGTTATGGATTAAGCTCACTTATCGGCAAACCATTTGTCGGTAAAATGATCAAGAGTTTGCCACGGTATATGCTGCCCGGTCTGGAAGAATTACCATTAAGATACTCCTCCCTTTTTAAGTTTGATTTTCTGATTTATCTGGTAATTCCAATCTCCATATTTATTTGGTGGTTACTTTTCCGAACAAGATGGGGATTGGGATTACGCGCCGTAGGTGAGAATCATGAAACAGCGTTTGCTTCCGGTAGAAATCCCCATTTGATTAAATTTCAGGCATTATTTGTAGGAGGTTTACTAATTGGACTTGGTGCTGCCCACCTGACACTTGCGTTTACCATGAATTGGGCAGAATATATGACAGGTGGTCGCGGATTCATCGCAATTGCATTGGTTATTTTTGCAAAATGGCATCCCATCCGTGCGATCGCTGGCGTGATGTTGTTCAGTGGCGCAGTTGCATTTCAACTGCTCTTGCAGGTCAGTGGTGTTCGGGTATCTCCATTTATTCTTGACATGATTCCCTTCATCTTAACCATTGTTGTACTTATTATTTGGGGAGGGACCCGTAAGCATTCCGCTCCAGCAACCCTTGGAAGAGTTTATCAAGGCACCGAATAGATCAATCAATTTAACGAAAGGAGAATTATCGGGATACGAATTTCACTCACAGTCCAATTGAAATCCAAAATTATTAAAGGAGAAGGAAATGAAAAACATTAAAAGAATACTTGTCATTTTTCTTGTTGCTGTTTTCGTTCTATCCGCATGTACACCCACAGCAACACCGACTGAAGCCGATGTCGCTCCAGTACAACCCACCGATGTACCTGTTCAACCGACGGATGTTCCAGCAGCAGAAGAACCACCTGCAACTGAAGTTGTTGAAGAAGAACCAGTGGAAGAAGGGCCCTGTCTTATTGTTGGAGCAACTTACGGTGGTCCAATCAATGATGCAGGCTACAATTTAGCAATGCATGAAGCTGTCGCTGCTATTCAGGAAAACATTCCTTGTGTAGAAATTATAGAAGCTGAAAATGTCTACGACGAAGCAGGAGCAACCTCTACCATCGAAAACATGATTTCTCAAGGCGCAAAGATGATCTTTGCTACCGCGTATGCTCATCAAAACCCGGCTTTTGACCTCGCAACAAAATATCCCGATGTGATCTTTGAACATGCGGGTGGCTGGTTGATGGGTGCCAATTTTGCAAACATCTTTGGAAAGCCACCAGATTTATGGTACATGACAGGTGTAGCAGCTGGTATGATGACAGAGACCAATAAATTGGGCTTTGTAGCTGCATTTCCATTAGCCTGGACAAATGTATTTGTTAATGCTTACACCCTTGGCGCTCAATCTGTCAATCCGGATGTGGAAGTCATAGTTGCTTACACTTTCGGTTGGGGCGATAGTGCAAAAGAAGCAGATACTACCAATTCGTTGATCAACCAGAATGTCGATGTAATTACCATGCATGTTGATTCTCCCCAGACAGTTATCTCTACAGCAGAATCGCGTGGTGTCTATTCCATTGGATACCAGAACCTGGCTGCGCAACAATTTGCCCCCGAATATTGGATTACTGGTTCAGGATTTAAACTGGGTGGAAAATTCACCTGGTTAGCATCGACAGTTATTGATGGCACCTGGGAACCCATTTTCCTGCGTTGTGGATTCCAGGATGGTTGTATGGAATTAGCACCATTTGGACCGAATGTTCCACAAGATGTCATTGATAAAGTGGCTGAAGTACAGGCAGCCTTAGAATCTGGAGAATTAGTTGCATTTGTTGGCCCAATTTTTGATCAGGATGGAACGGTAAGAGTACCAGAAGGAGAAGTTCTTTCTGATGATGCAATGAGTTCTGTAGACTGGTTTGTTAAAGGTGTTAGTGGAAGTCCAAAATAATACCTATTCTCAAAAATTGTATGTGGGGTATAAGCCCCACATACAAGAAATTTTCAAAGGAATTATTGATCATTTATTTTTTTTGGTCTAGATTGTAAAAGTGGAGAGAAAAATGGATATTAAACAAAGAATTGAAGAAGCAAATCAATTAGCCTTCAAACGATTGATAGATGGAGATCCTGTTTTGGTTGATATCGCTCCAGCTATTGAAGTTATTCCAGATATGGAAGATAAACTTGTTCTTCATTCAGGACCTCCGATTACCTGGAAAAATATGTGTGGTGCACAAAGAGGAGCGATAATGGGAGAAGTTATCTATGAAGGATGGGCGAAGACCGTTGAAGAAGCCATTGAACTTCTCTCCGCAGGTGAAATAAAACTCGCGCCAAATCATCATTATCAGGCTGTTGGTCCAATGGCTGGAACCATATCTGCCACCTCCTGGGTTTATGTTGTGGAAAATAAAACTTTTGGAAACAAAGCTTATTGTCGCCAGGTGGAAGGAATGCAGCAATTTGGGGATTTCAGTGAAAAAGCATTGGATGGCTTACGCACGTGGCGAGATATTTTTGCTCCTTCTCTACAGACAGCTTTAAAAGCTGAAGGTGAATTGCCACTCAAACCAATTATTACCCAGGCTCTGCAAATGGGAGATGAACTTCACAATCGTCACAGCGCATCCTCTGCATTATTTGGAAATGTAATGGCGATTGGATTGGCCAAGGCGGGTTTACCCCTGGATAGACACATTCCAACCCTGTATCTATTGAAAAACCATAATTTAATCTTTTTGGGATTGGCCATGGCAGCTGGAAAGGTGATCGCTGACCCAGTCAGGAATATTGAATATAGCACAGTGGTAACCGCCATGTGCCGCAATGGCACCGAATTCGGAATACGGGTTAGTGGATTGGGAGACGAATGGTTCACATCGAAAGCCCCATTTGTGGAAGGTTTATATGTGCCAGGCTTTTCTGAACAGGATGCTGGTCTGGATATGGGTGATTCAGCCATCACCGAAACTGTGGGTTGGGGGGGATTTGTTCTGGGAGGAGCTCCTGGAATTCTTAGTCTGGTTGGCGGCACTCCGGACGAAGCACTTGGTTATACACGGGAAATGAGATCCATTACCGTTGGAAACCATCCAACTTATAAAATGCCGGTTTTTGGATTTGAAGGCTCTCCGACAGCCATTGATATTCGTAAAGTTGTGCAAACAAATAGTGCTCCGATCATCGATACTGCCATCGCTCATAAAGATCCTGGTTATCCCAAAATTGGTGCGGGGCTTGTTCGAGCACCCATGGATTGTTTCAAAAAAGCACTGATTGCATTCAGTAAGAAATACCAATAAATCTATTGAGGAGCAACATGTTTACTGGTGTGATAATAAGAAGAAATGAATATTATGATTCCGTGTTCCTTATGGGCATTAACAACAGAATCATGAAAGAACCTGGCGTGGTCCAATCAGCAGTTTTGATGGGATCTGACTCAAACAAGGAAGTGCTGAAGGATTTAGGGTTCTTAAACGATGCGATTGAAGCTGCCTCTGCCAACGATCTGGTTGTAGGGGTCATTGCTGATACGCAAAAAGATGTTGACAAAATTAAAGAAAACCTTGCTACCTGGCTTACAGATGTAAAACAACAAAAGTTGGACGTAGATATTCGTACTTTAAATGAAGCTATTGAAAAGAACCCAAAAGCGAATATGGTTTCTATTTCAATACCAGGCGAATTTGCAGCGGACGAGGCTCGCAGAAGCCTGAAGGCAGGATTGAATGTGTTTTTATTCAGTGACAATGTCAGCATTGAAGACGAATTGGCGTTGAAGAATTTGGCTCTGGAGAAAAATTTATTGGTGATGGGGCCAGATTGCGGTTCCAGTATCATTGGCGGTATTGGTTTGGGTTTCTCAAATGCCGTCAGGCAGGGTTCGATTGGGCTGATAGCTGCAGCTGGAACTGGATTGCAGGAATTTACCAGTTTGGTGCATAAAGCAGGTTACGGAATATCACATGCCTTTGGGACTGGTGGTAGAGATCTGACTGATGCCATCGGTGGGCTGACAACTTTTTCCGCGCTGGATATTCTGGAAAAGGATGAAATTACCAAAGTGATTGTGATCCTCTCCAAACCGCCTGGTAGAAATACCCTGCAAAAATTATCGGATCGATTCAAGACACTTTCAAAACCAGTTATAGGTTGTTTCATTG
>JACZIY010000500.1 GCA_014860845.1 Anaerolineaceae bacterium | reverse complement strand
TTGTTTATTTACAAAAGAAAGGATAATGATCAGGAAAGGGGTAGGATCGAAAGTAAATGGGTTTCACCATGTCTGAGCATGGTTGCCATGATACGGGATGCCTGTTCCGGGTTTTGGTCGGCGATCGCCTGATTGAGAGATCGATGGAATTCAACTAATTCTTCTGCTACCTGTCCTTTTGAAAAGGCACGATAAAAAGCACCTGCTAAATTGGTGTGCACCTGTTTGAGTGAGTTGAGGATCAGCGCATATATCAGGTTACCAGATGCGGCTGCAATCAACTGGTGGATATTGAAGTCGTATTCCACCAATGTCGGGATGTTGGAGGGGGAAAGGTTCTTGCGTTCAATCAACAGGGACTGAAACTCAATCAGGTCTGCTTCGGTACGATGAATAGCTGCCAGACGGGCGGTTTCAGTTTCGATATGTAAGCGTGCGTGGATCAGGCTGATGAGTAGCTGGGGTTGATAGACACCATCTTCATGCTGCATGAGGGTCATTAGCAATGCCATGGAACCATCGCGTTTGAAATCGCAGACAAAGACGCCATGGCGGGGTTCGATGCGCACCAGACCTTTCGCGTCCAGAGCGACGATAGCCTGGTGCAATACCGGCCGGCTGACACCTAACGACAGAGCCAGATCGCGCTCGGAGGGTAGGCGTTCCCCGGGAGCCAGGTCGCCGGAGAGGATCAGCCCTTCGATTTTGCGGATACAGGCATCTTTGAGGCTGATGGATTGAATAGGATCGATTGTTTGTATGGGAAATTCCTTGTTGTCTGGTAAAACCACCAGCCATAATAAAGAGTATACAGAAAATGGAGGGGAGAGTCAATTGGAAATTTATTGGATACTCGATTTATTTTGCAATAAGTTATCATTTTTGATAACTTATTGCAACGAAATTCTTGAATATCAGTTCTTCCGTTCCATGAATTAATAAGTTGGTATTGATAACCAATTCTGGATAAATTTCTTTATATCCCTTGCAAAACTTCAAATATTGATTATAATTTAGATAAGACTAAATTATAATTTATACAAGGTTAAAGTTGCTATGTTTGAGAATTTTTCGTGGATTTTGTTCTTTCTAATTTTACTTTTCCTGTTTGTGGTGGTATTTTTCCCGCGATACGGCTTGAAAGACCGCTGGCAGCGCTATAAAACCGCCAACAAACGTGTACTCTTAGAAGATGCACTCAAGTACATTTTTGATCAGGAGCAGCAGGGGCACTCTGTTGGTGTGGATGCGTTATCGGGCAAGCTGAAAATCAGTTCGAAAAGTGCTTTTGACCTGATTGAGCAAATGACCGAACAGGGTTTGATCACAACCAAAAAGAATCTTGTTCATCTCAGTGACGATGGTGAGCGGCTGGCGTTACAAATCATCCGTGCGCATCGTTTATGGGAACGCTATTTGCTGGACGAAGCACGTATGTCGCTGGATCAGGTTCATGATCAGGCGAAACGGCGACACCATGGTATGACACAGAAGGAAATTGATGAGTTGGATGCCTCGTTAGGTTATCCACTCTCCGATCCGCATGGGGATCCGATTCCAACCGCTGCCGGTACATTTTACCCTCATGAAAAAGGTATTCAGGTGAATGATTGGGAAGAAGGTGTTCTCGGAAAAATTGTACACCTGGAAGATGAACCGGCTTTGGCTTTTGCGCAGATTATGGCTGCCGGTTTGAGACCCGGTCAGCTGATACGAATTCTGGAGAAGAACCAGCAGCGTGTCATCCTGACAGATGGAGAACAGGAATTCAAACTGGCTCCTGCCGTAGCAGCCAATGTGTTTGTGCAGCCATTATCCAAGGAAGAGCTGGTACAAAGAGATGCGATACCGTTAAATGAATTGCCAACGGAGTTGGAGGCTGAAATTGTGCGTCTGGATGAACGTTGTCAGGGTTTCACCCGTCGACGTTTCCTGGATTTGGGATTGACACCTGGTACAAAAATTTATCCGGAATTGAATAATGCTTTTGGTGATCCACGAGCCTATCGGGTGAGAGGAACACTGATTGCCCTGCGCAGTGATCAGGCAGAGGATATCTGGGTTAATCCAATAAAAGCAGCATCATAGAGGAGGAAGAATGACTTTACACAAGACAAGCGGTTGTGAAGGTTGTCCCATGACAGCTCAACTGGAGCAGATGGGTTTGAAATTAGATAAATTTGACCGGATTGTTGCTCTGGCAGGTAACCCTAACACGGGCAAATCAACACTATTCAATGCATTGACAGGGTTGAACCAACACACCGGTAACTGGCCTGGAAAAACAGTTACACGCGCCGAAGGTGGGTATGTTTTTCAGACTGTGCGCTATAAATTAGTCGATCTACCGGGAACATATTCCCTGTTGTCCGCATCGCAAGACGAAGAGGTAGCCAGAAATTTCATTCTGTTTGGCCAACCGGATTGTACGATCGTGGTGACTGATGCAACTGCTTTGGAACGTAATCTGAACCTGGCACTACAGGTGCTGGAAATCACGGATAAAGTAGTTGTAGCGGTCAATTTGATGGACGAAGCGAAACGCAAAGGCATTACAGTGGATACCCGATCTTTAGCCCGTGACCTGGGTGTGCCTGCTATTCCAGTCATTGCTCGAACCGGGGAAGGACTGCAAACTTTACTCAGAACGATTGCAGATGTTATTAGCGGTGAAATAGCCACACAACCGTTAAGAGTTCAAGGGAGTACCCAATTTCAGACAGCCGTTAACAGTTTGGCACAGAATATTGAGAGTTTATTTCCTGGCGTCCCGAATGCGCGTTGGTTGGCAATCCGTTTATTAGATGGCGATTCCCGCGTTCGAGATGCCATTCTCACTGGTGAAATCGAAGAGTTGGTGAATAGTCAGCGTCGTAGTGATGTGCAGTTCAGTCGCAAAATGGCTGTTGCAGGCCGGCAATAAGGAGCTGATATGTCAACAAAACTAGAAATCACTCCACAGGATATTTTAGCAAAAGCAGATGCACTGAGGCCTCAATTAAGCAGCGGATTTCGCGATGAAATTGTGCAATCGATGTATGCGGAAGCGCAACGGATCGTAGAGCGCTCAGTACAACAAGGTAAAAAACACAAATGGGATCTGGATCAACGCATTGATCGTTTGGTAACTTCACCAATTTTCGGTCTACCCATCATGCTTTTATTACTGGCAGCGGTATTCTGGATCACCATCGTAGGTGCCAATGTGCCTTCCAAATTACTGGCTGATGGCATGTTCTGGATTGAGACACAGGCAGCCAATCTGTTCGCTTCCTGGGGAATCCCCTGGTGGATCACAGGTTTTATCTGGCACGGGGTGTACCGTGGTCTGGCATGGGTGGTCAGCGTCATGTTACCCCCGATGGCAATATTCTTCCCGGTGTTCACCATTCTGGAGGATCTTGGGTATTTGCCGCGTGTGGCATTCAATCTGGACTGGTTATTTAAGAAGGCGGGGGCACACGGCAAGCAGGCATTATCCATGGCCATGGGATTCGGTTGTAATGCAGCTGGTGTAATTTCCACCCGGGTAATCGACTCCCCACGTGAGAGATTAATTGCTATTTTGACCAACAATTTTGTGCCCTGTAATGGCCGTTTTCCGACCTTGATTATGCTGGCAACTGTATTTGTTGCCGCTTCATTCTCACCAGCAATTTCATCGTTTATCGCGGCCGGGACGGTTCTCCTGGTGGTTCTGATCGGAGTCTTTTTCACCATGCTTATGTCATGGATCCTTTCCCGCACTGTGCTGAAAGGCGAGGCATCTGCTTTCACATTGGAATTACCACCTTACCGGCGTCCCAGTGTCGGTAGAATTTTATATACCTCATTGATAGACCGGACCGTCTTTGTCCTCTGGAGAGCCATAACCACAGCTGCACCAGCGGGAGCTGTGATATGGATATTAGGAAATATTAATATTCAAGGTGTGAGCCTGGCACAACAAATAGCTAACTTCTTAAATCCATTTGGTCTTTTGTTGGGTCTTGATGGGGTGATTTTATTAGCTTACATCATTGCTATCCCTGCAAATGAGATTGTGGTACCAACGATGATGATGGTCTATATGGGTGTGGGTATGATGACTGATCCCCCAAGTTACAATCAACTTTACTCTTTACTGGTTGGAGCTCACGGATGGACGATGCTGACTGCTGTGAATTTAATGTTGTTCTCTCTGTTACATAATCCGTGCGCAACCACCATCATGACCATTTATAAAGAAACCAAGAGTATGCGTTGGACGGTATTAAGTGTGGTGATGACATTGGGAACGGCATTTCTGGTTACCTTCCTGGTTGCGTCGTTTGCACGATTGGTTGGTTGGGTATAGCAAAAATGCAGGAAGCAAGTTCTTGATTGATTTTGCTTGGGAGGAAGAATGATTTCTAAGATTTCAAAATCAGAAGGGGATTACCTGAAAGCAATATTTGTGTTGACACAACAGGAAGAAACAACCAACACCGTGGCACTTTCTGAAGCACTCAAGGTAAAACCTCCTTCGGTGTCCAGCATGCTCAATAAACTACTCAATCAAGAACCTGCATCGGTTGAATATCAGAAATGGCGAGGTGTAAAGTTAACAGAGGCTGGAAAACGCCTGGCACTGCAATTATTACGCCGCCATCGATTAATCGAGCAATTCCTGGTGGAGATCTTAAACTACACATGGGAAGAAGTGCATGAAGAAGCAGAAGAACTGGAACATGTCATTTCTGATAAATTTGAAGAGCATTTGTCGGTATTGCTTTGCGATCCTCAATTTGACCCGCATGGTGATCCTATTCCAGACCGTGATCTCAAGTTCCCGAATTCAGACACGATCAGCCTGATTAACTTGGCTGTTGATCGATCTGCCATTGTCCGCAGGGTAAAAGTCAACCAATCAGATTTATTACGCTATTTAAGTGACCAGGGCATCATTCCCGGAGCCAGAATCAAGATCCAGAATCGCAACCCATATGATGATACATTGCAGCTCTGGATTGGTGAAGAGAAAGCGCCTTATGCCTTAGGTCCAGAAATCAGTAAATTAATTGATGTGGAAGAAACTAAATAAGAAATCATTTTTATGCAATGCTTAGGTTCATCCAGAAAAAATTTTTTACTCAATCAAGTCCTTCATTTATAAGCAAGAATTTTTTGTTATGCTAAAATAAATTTATCTTTATTCAACTTAGTATTTTCAACGATACTATCTCATGACCAATATCCTCAATCCTTATATCGCTGGAGCACCGGTGGTCGAGACCAGTATGTTTTTTGGTCGCGAGGATATTTTTGGTTGGATTGAGCGCAGTTTAACGGGGAAATTTGTCAATCATATTTTGGTATTACATGGGCAGCGCCGGGTAGGCAAGACGTCTGTCCTCAAG
>JACZIY010000499.1 GCA_014860845.1 Anaerolineaceae bacterium | reverse complement strand
GAGCAATCTGGGTGTAACCTGTGTCAAAATCAGCATAGACATCATCCTCATTGCCAAAGACAGGTTTGAAACCCATCACATCACGATAAAAAAGAAAGCATTCCTTAAAGTTGGATACTAAGAGCCGGGTAAATTCATATTTAGCCATTATTCATCTCCTGAAATATCACGATTGATTGATTTGAGTAACTCAGTTAATTGATCCGTCCTAATCGATTCATCATCCATAAGGAGCTTAAAGATTTTGTTGATATATGACTTTGAAGGTAATTTGGGAGCCATGATCTCAAATGGAATAAACTCTTCATCCTTTTGGTTATACCAGAAACGTAATATCTTTTCATCATACAACATGGATTTTTCTGGGTTTTTCGGATAACAAATATCATGCACAGAGGTGTTATATGTGGATATAAAATAGGGTACGATAGGGGAAAAACAATCAATATTATTTTTCGATAACTGATGCATACCAGTTTATAACTTTCAACGACCAGATTTTGAAAATTTAATAATCTCGTCCAGACTTCTTTCATCCAATCAGGTACCATTTCAGATGGTGGCAATTTTCGATTGGGGGAACTTTGAGACTTCTTGTTATTTCTATTTTCCGAGAGATTATTTCTTTCCAGTTCAATTTGATCATTCATTAGACACCTCCATATTGTAGAATTATTGTTCTATTTTAGAACATATTTTCATAATTTTCAAGGGTTTTCGCTATCTTTTTTCCAAAACACCTATAATTAAATAGAGACCATCCCACTTTCAACGCAGCATGTCTTCTCCGTAGTTTCCTACTTTATTCACTTTGATGTGATCCTTTAATGATCCGCATCAACTGTTTCAGTCTTATTTTCCCGGGAGGTTTATATGAATTGGAAAAGCTTTTTTAGTTTTGAACGCATGGTCACACCGGTGATCATCAAAGTATTGTTCTGGATTGGCATGATCGCCAGCATCATCACGGGTCTCGTCATTTTCTTCGGCGGGATCATCTCGGGTATCTCCAACAGTGAATTTGGAACCATCATCGGGGCATTTTTCGGTGGTCCATTGGCAATCATTCTGGGTATTCTCGTAGCCAGAATTTACTGTGAGTTGCTCATCCTCTTTTTCCGCATCAACGAAACCCTGACGGATATTAAGAAAATCCTATTAGAGAAGAAAACTGAGTAGTTGAAAGTTTAAAGTCGTCAGTTGACAGCAAATTCAACTGTCGACTGTCAACTGTCAACTTTCCTTTAGTCTTCTAGCCTATTGGCTATCCCTTCTCACCAATCCATTTTTAAGTGCATGCGAGATGGCTTGTGAGCGATTTTCCAATCCCAACTTGGAGAGGATGCTGCTGACATGTGACTTGACCGTCTCTTCACTGATCAAGAGTGTGGAGGCAATTTTCCGGTTGGAATGACCGCCGGATAGTTGTTCCAGCACTTCCTGCTCTCTTAAGGACAACCTGGTTTCAGGCAAATCATTGGAAACGCTTTCTGTTGTTTGTTGATCCATGTAAATTTGACCATTAGCGACAGCCCGTATCGCCGCCAATAGAACCTCCGGCGGGCTATCCTTGCGCACATAACCCTGTACCCCCATTCGCAAAGCTGCCACCGCCCAGGCAGGATCGGTGTAAGCAGTCAAAATCACGATGCGCGGCGGATTGGGTTGGCCCATGATTCGCCTGGCAGCTTCTAAACCATCCATTCCTCCGGGTAAAAGTACATCCAGAAGCACCACATCAACCTGCATGTCGCCAATTTGCCACAAAAGGTCTTCGGCTGTGGCAGCTTCGCCACTAATTTTGATATCCGGGAAGGATTCAAAATAGGAGCGCAAGCCACGCCGCACCACATGGTGATCATCCACCAGAAACAAGCTTATCATCTCATATCCTCAAAGATATTATACTCATTCGTCATCTTCTACTTTGCGCATTGAGGATCCGTAAATGGGTGAAAAACACCAACAATCCAACCAGCACCAGGCCAACGACCAGAAAAATTACAAACCCAAGCGGTTGCCAGGCGAATAAGTCCTCCCGTAGCAAACTGGCAATCGTATCACCTTTCGAGACCCAAAAGGGCAGCCTTTCACTATCCAGGGGTTGAACGAATGGGATGACCACACTGATAATCGCCAGACCAGCTGATCCCATCGGAAAAACTGGAACGATCAAACTCAGTGCAGCTGCCAACCAGTTGTTGTTTAACTCGGTTGCTTTTTGTTTGATCACTGCCAATCGGCTGGTAGGCCGCGCAGATTGTGGTAATAAGCTGTAAGTCAGCGCAAAACCCAGCAAGAGAGCCAGATAAAGCACCAGCACCCAGGCTGAGAAAACTTCATAAAGCGTTGCCAGAATGAACCCGGGTAAAAGCACCACCAGTGCTGGAATTACATACAATAACCAGAGCCATTCTGGTCCCAAACGTGCTTTTAACTGATAGCGGCTGCGAACGGTCAGACGCAGGAAAAAGATTGCATTGGTGATCAATACGAGCGCTGCACCCAGAATAAACACGGATGAGGTAGTGGGTATATCCCGAAGCGTTATCCAACCCAATAGTGAGCTGGTGGTAGCTACCCCAAAACTCAGCACTGCCAGATTAAAGGAACTCCAATGCACCTGTTCCAACTTCTGAACCGCGCCGGATTGCATATCCTGGGAGAGTTTACGGTAATGGTACCCCAGGGACACCAACAATATGAATAATGGCGTGGTCAACACCAGGAATGGTGCAAAATGTGGTAAGAACCTCAACTCCCGTAACACACCGAACTTCAAGGCATTTTCAAGCATGGCAACTTCCATGGTAGGCAAAACCAGTGCACCAAAGAGATATGCACAACTACTGCCAGTAATCAACATAGCTGTAATCGGTCTCCAGGCCATTTCAGACATGAGGGTTTTGGAGTCTGAAGGATAAGCTGCCAACAAACCACCAATCGCACCTAACCCAGCACCGATCAGGATCAAAATCCAGAATGCTGCATGTGTCCAGGCAAAAATTCCCAGTGTGGCATCAATAATCAAAATCGAAGTCTGTGTTTCTGAAGCAGGATTCAATCCATGATTCAGCAAGGCGTCCATCCCCTGAATGGCCGGTGATGCAGCCAGAAGCGCTCCATAAGCAATGATACTTGCGCCGATGCCCACCAACGCACTCTGCATAATTTGTGCAGAGCGGTTCCCAGCTGGAACAAAGCGTCCCGCCAGCCAACCTGTTGCCATCAGCAGTCCGATGACCAACGCCACCCATAGAAAGATGCCATTTTCAATTATCATTCCCAGATAAACGCCTGTTTGTGCCAGCAACACGGGCAGGAAGGCAATTGCGCTCAAGACACCACCCACTAGACTGATCCCGGCAAGCCGGTTCAAACGCTTGTCCACCGGCAAGTCCAATTCTTGCTCCAGCTCGACTGTCAATAAAGGGAGTTCCACCTGTATTGAAACCCCCTGACCAGGTTTGGAAGAAAATTGTGCCTGCCCACCCAATGCTTCAGCCCGTTGCAGAATGCCACGCAAGCCCTGGCCTGATGTTTCACCAGATGGTGAAAATCCCTGCCCATTATCTTCAATTTTCAGAACCAATCGTTGTCCAAGATCATCTTTTTGCAGACTGAGCACAACCTGGGTAGCCCGTGCGTGACGGGCGATATTGCTGAAAGATTCTTGCGCCATCCGAAAGATGCTCTCCTGCCAACCGGAAGGCAGCAAGGCATCATCAGGTAATTCGCCGATCTCATAATCAACCTGTGCCCCGCTGCGGTATCCCAATGCCTCACACTGTTCCTGGATTGCTTGAACCAGGCCTACCCGCTCCAGTGAAGCTGGAGAAAGCTGTAAAAGAAGCGTGTTCATTTCTGTTAATCCTTCTCGCGTTGATTGCTGGAGATCGGTCAATGCAGTTTTTGCACCTTGAGGATCGGAATCCCAGCGCTCCTGAACCGCTGCTGCACTCATCTGAATACTGAACAATTGCTGTTTGATTGAATCGTGTAGTTCCCGCGCTAATCGATTACGTTCTTCCTGAGCTGCACCCTGAGCAACCTATGCCCTCCAGCCATCGCGCAAATCAGATACATCCTGATCCAGGTTGTTCAACTCCTGCACCTGTTGCAACAACGGATAGAGCGGATCCGGCCAGCGCTGCCGGATGGTTGGAAAAGCCAGACCTAATTTCAGGTTACCCAGCATGCGTTGCATCAATTCCAACCTGGCTGTGATCGGCACCAGGCTGCCCAAGCCAACCAAAACCAGAAGTATGAGGATCAACCACCAAGGTGTGTTGACTTTTACTAACAACGAGGTAAGTAATACAACTTTTGTCAATACCATTGATAAGTAAGCATACAAAGCAATAGGCGAATATTTCTGTTTCATGGTTTTCTCCTGACATCAGGATACAACTATTGTTGTAGTATGAAATCCCCCAAAAGAGGGAAGAATACGAGGAGATATTCATTATCCATAGAGATATAATCCAATATGAAGTTGTCCCGATCTTACCTCGAGACCGTTTAACTATAAGAGTACTCAATTTAGAACGCTCGCGGCAAGAAAGGATTGAATGGAAAATTTAATGATACAAAAACGTGAAAATCCATTGCAACTAAAGAACCAGGAAGCGGCATTGATTTCAAGAGCAAAGAAGGACGCATTGTCATTTGGAAAGCTTTATGACATTTATGCACCTATGATTTACCGCTATATCTTAAGCCGTACTGGAAATATTCAGGATGCGCAGGACATTACTTCACAGACTTTTCTCAAAGCGCTAGAAATGTTAGCCCGATATCATCACCGTGGATATTTTTCTGCCTGGTTATTTTCTATCGCTCGTAGTAAATATATTGATCATTTCCGTTCCCGCCACCAGGAAGAAGTGCTGATGACCCAAACCAATTTGGAATCTTTGCCGGATCTTCTCACGATCATTATGGAGCGAGAAAGAGTTTCAAATCTGGACCATCTTTTGGAACAATTAACGGATGAGGATTTGGATCTGCTGCGGTTACGAAATGTGGCGGAGCTGACTTTTGCAGAAATGGCGGAAATTCTCTCTAAGAGAGAAGATGCAACTAAGAAAAAGTATTATCGGCTTCTGGCCCGATTACAAAGCCAGTTGGAGGAAGAAAATGAATCCTGAGGAGTTAAAATATCAAAAATTTGAACAAGAAATTCAATCATTATTGACCTACAATGACGATGGTAAAGAATTTCTCACCAGCCTGCGGGGCAAAGTCTTACAAAATTATCAATCTTCTCAATCAAAAAAAAGTTTCTTTGCCTTAAAACCTGTTTGGATTCCAACTTTCATTTTAATTATTGCTGTCACATCCATTTTAATTATCGGTCCACAGAAGGTATATGCTTCGTTTATGAAATTGCTGGGTTATATTCCAGGAGTTGGATTGGTGGACCAGGATAGTTCCATCCGCATACTGGCAAAGCCTGTCAGTCTGACCCGCGATGGCATCACCGTTTCTGTCAATCAGGTTGTATTGTCCGAAAGTGAAACCCTTTTGGATTTTGGCGTATCAGGTGTTCCTCTATCAGCTTACCCTGAAGGCGAAATGGTCAGTGGCTGTATCGAGCAGCCCTTCCTGGTTTTACCGGATGGATCTGAAACCTCTTTATCAGATCCTATCCCATATGAATTCAATCAAGCCACTTTTATCCTGCCCTGTATTTTCAATACCTTTCCCGGAACGGTCCCCTCAGAATGGAGGTTGGAAATGCAGTTTATATCTGCACCTCCTGAATTTAAGATTTTACCTGTGGTGGACACCCATCCAACCGAAACACCCATAGAAGAATTAAGCATGACTGACATTGCAGTTACTCCTACACTTTCCGAGAATAATCCTTATGCTACTGTTTCTATCGAAAAATATATCGAAACAGAAGATGGATACATCCTGTTAGGAGTGGTTCGACCAGAAATAGCTCAAGGAGAATGGCTTCAGATCACCAGTCCAGCCATCATTCGCGACGCGAATAATAAGAAAATCAGTTATGAATACCCAATGGATATTCAATATCAGCAAGAATCCGATGAACCAATGAATGGTGGTGGTTCTTTTTCCATACAAATTAAAGGGGCAAAGGTTGAATTTCCTATCACAATCGGCTTATCCGGTGTGGTCATCTCACCTGTCGATCCCCTGGTAACAGCGACATTAACCGTTGATGTAGGTGAAAATCCTCAACCTGGTGATGTAATTGAGGTAAACCAAACCATTGACCTGGCCGGTTATTCCATCCAATTACTGAGCATGTCAGTTGATTCCAGAAGTGGATATTCTTTTCATATTGATCCTGGAGAAAAATTAAGTTCAGTTAGTGTCCAGATTAATGGTCACCAGGCAGTAGGTGCCGGAGCTGGTTCTGCTTGGGGCGGACCATTCTATACCAGTCTTGCCTACTCAGAATTGCCAACTGGCCAGCTTGAGATAGAGTTCAGCAACCCTAAGCAAACCAGTGAAACACAAACCTGGGCAACCACCTGGCAGCCAGAAAACGTGAGAGTCTTCGAAGATAATGAACTTTCTCAAAACGTTTGCTGGGATGCAAACACGCTAGGAACCATCCCTACAATAACATCTGGGTTGGATGGCAAGGTGATTGTAACCCGCACAAACCCACAGTTGGAGATCTTAATCTCAAATTTTGATGGCAGTCAGCAGGAAATCCTTTCGCAGGGAAACGCCAAAGCCGCACTTTCCAAGGATGGGAATTATCTGGCATTTACTGCTGAGGACGGAATCCATATCATGAATCTATCAACTTTTGAAACAAACTTGATTCCAGGGATCTTTGGCAGAAGTATCCTTTGGTCCCCGGATGGCACTCGTTTGGCAAACGTACGCTATGGTGATGCAAATGGCATTGTTGTTATGAATAACGACGGCAGCAACCAGCAACAACTGACCTATTTGGGATATGAAGAATTGTCCGGTTGGTCTTCTGATGGCAACACTATCTATTATGCTATTCCTGGTGCTGGTGGAAATGGCTTTATGTTGCGGTCCGTGATTATTTCGACAGCCGAATCCACCGACCTGTTTGTTTTGGAGGATTCTTCACGCAAGGCACCGATGTCAGCGATCTCTCCTGACGGAAAATGGATTGCCTACCGTGCACAGAATAATAATAGTCTCTATCTGAAGAAAATGGATGGTACCCCAGCAATCTTGCTGCTGGAAAACCCAGCCATAGCCGTGAATGGTATCGCCTGGGACCAGGAAGGGCACTTATTAGGTGTTAGTCTGATCACGGAGCAGAATCAAAACGGAGAAATTTTCATTATTGCAATGGATAGCTGCGAAACATATCGATTGAGCGAAGTGAGTGGCATGCTGGATGCTGTAAACATTCCATAATGCGATTCTGATGGGG